>DAOSOK010000027.1 GCA_035373905.1 Candidatus Ozemobacteraceae bacterium
GTTTCGATGCCGCGAATGGCGAACGGCGTGTACAGCGAGGCATTGAAGAAGCCAGTCTCCTCGAGCGTCGTCAGCATGACGTAGAACAGCTCGGGACCGACCGTCAGTTTGTGCACCTCGGCGCCGAACGCCTCGCATTTGCGGCCCTTCTCGACGATCTCGGGCTGGCCGACGCCACGCGAGTCGTATACTTCCTGCAATACGATGCACTTGAGCCCGCGCTGGGCCGCCTGGGAAGCGACCGCGGCGCCATAGTTGCCCGACGTGGCCGTCGCGACCCCCGCGAAGCCGCGGCGCTTCGCCTCGTAGCAGGAGATCGCGGCGCGACGTGCCTTGAAGCTGCCCGACGCGTTCGCCGCCTCGTCTTTCAGGAGGATCGTCGCGCCCTTTCCGGGAGCGCTGATCTTCCTGACCGCCTCGGTCAGGTTTCTCAGCTCGAACAACGGCGTATCGCCGACCTTCGTTTCGCGCTGGATGCGAACGAGCTCTTCCAGCGTGAAGCCGGTGTCGCGCATCATCTTCTCGTAGTCGAAGCGGACGGGCGACTGTTCGTAGGCCGAAAAATCGATGCCGAGCGAAGCCTTCATGATCTCGTTCTTGCGCGCCATCACGGCGGCGTAACTCATATCACGACTCATGCCTGGCCTCCCAGTCCGATTCTGAGAAGTTCCGGCACGGTCTCGCCGAAACTGTGGCTGTAACTCGGGTTCACGGTGCGAAGGGTTCCCGTCAGGGTGCGACCGATCAACGTCCGGATCGTAGCTTCCGCGCCGACCTCGGCCGGCGCCGCCAGGAAGCCGGAAATCCGACGCACATAGGGCGTCGCCCGCGTGTCGTCGGGAACGCTCGGCGCCCGCTGTGCAGGCGTCAGAATGACCTGTTCGATCTCGACCCAGGTCTCAGCTGGAATCTTGTTCATGGTATCGTCAGCAGGCGGCCGTGGCCACCCGTTGCCTCACAGATGACGTTCGAAAGCGCTCGGTCCCATAAGGGCCGACGGTGCGGGGAGGTCGATCATACGCTTGAGACCTGGGGAGGCGCGTTTCACGATCGGGATCATGTTGACGGCGATGCCGATCGTGCCGATGCCGCCGGGGATCTCGGGCTTGATCGCGAGATTGATGCCGGGCGTTCCGACGATCGTGATATAGTCGCCGGTATCCACATTTTCGGCCTCGGGTCGAACCTGCTGCGGGTGGATGAGCCTGACGACTTCGGTCTTGCCGCGGTAGCCGATGCCGATGTGGCGACAGCCGGCGACCATGCCGGCCTTGACCTTCACATACGGGGTTTCCCGGTCGGTTTTCGAGATGATCGGCTCGCGAATTTCCTCGAACCGGTCCACGCCGAGACCGAGCGCGTGCGAAATCAGGGAAATGCTTTCGCGGAAGCCGATGTGGCCGACGATGGTGCCCATGGCGAGCCCCTGGGCAAACTCCTCGGGCGTGGTGCCGACGCCCTGGGTCTTCATGACGGTCGGGCCGAAGCACGACAGATCGTTGATGCGACTGGCCTCGATCCGCTCGACGTTGTGGCAGACGCCGCTGAGGCTGATGACGAGGCTGTCGAGCACATAGCCGGGGTTGATGCCGGTTCCGATGACGACGACGCCGAAGCGCTTCGCGAGCATGTCGAGTTCCTTGGCGAGCTCGGGCTCCTGCGCGTATGGTTCGGCCATCTCCTCGGCGATGGTGATGCAGTGAATGCCGGCTTCGATGATCGCTTTCATCGCGTCGAAACATTTCCGTGTGAAGGAGTCGATGGCTAGCAGAACGACATCGACGCTCGCCTTTTTGAGAATGCCCTTCTCGGTCGGCGACACCTTGACTCCAAGCTGTTTTCCAAGACCGAGCACATCTCCGAGGTCCTTGCCAGCGGCACCGGGGCGTTTTTCGATCGCTCCGACCACCTGCAGGCCATCCTTCTCGAGCATCAGCTTCACCATGCCGCTGCCCATGGCCCCCAGGCCCCACTGCACCACACGAATCGGCTTCATTGCTGCTGTATATCCTTTCCGGTTTGTGTTGTTCTCCGGATGAAACACCCGGATGTCCCGTGCATTATACCACGCCCGCCCTTCTCGGCAAGAACGGGCGTTTCGTTCATATCAAGACGAGCGCACCTGTTTCACAACCGCTGAATCGCAGAGGGCACAAAGCTCACAGAGTTCCCACAGATACAAAGACCGTTTTACCGCCGAGATCCTCCGTTGAAAAAAAGAAGGATCATACGACAACATACCAGACGAAGAGGCGCTGAGGAAGAAGCGAGATGAAAAAGAAAGGCGGTGAATCCTTCGAATTTCAACATCCCAGAGAATTGAAAGAATCTCTGGGAATCCTCCGTGTTCATCGTATCCTCCGTGCTTCGCGTCTGGTCGTCCGTGGTTCGGGCAGAAACCCATCGCGAGGCTCCGTCCGAACCTCCTGCTGCTTTCGGCAAGTGAACTGGTTTATAATACGAAGGCCTAGTCACTCAAATCTCCTGGAGGGCAGCGACGTGCCAGACGACAAGAACAAGCCGAATCTCTTCGAGCGCCTCTTCCGCAAAACGAAGGAAAACCTCGAAAAGCCGAAGACGCCCGCCCGCCCCCCAGCATCTCCCGCCGCGCCGCGCCCCACCACCCCGGCGGTTGCCCGTCCCCCCGCTCCGCCGCAGGCACAGCCAGGCCAGGACAAGAAGATCAAGATTCCCCTGACGGGCGGCAAAGTGGATACCTACCGCCAGTGTCCGAAGAAATTCCAGCTCTCCTACCTGGAAAAGCGTTCCTCGGGAAAGGCGGTTTCGCCGCATCTTTCTTTCGACACCTCGCTTCACACCGCGCTGAAGGTGTTCTTCAAGAACCGCAGGAAGGGTGAGCTGCCCCGACTCGACGCTCTCATGGCGGCCCTCGACGGCTCCTGGGACAACCGCGGTTACGTCACTTCCGATGAAGAGCTGGAATGGCGCCGCAATGCGGAAGCGGCCCTGCGGCTGTTTTTTTCGAAGATCGAAGTCGCGTTTCCGAACACTCATGAGGTCGACATGTTTTTCAAGGTCGATCTGTTCGGTTCGGAATACTCGGGAAAATTCGACCGTGTCGACATTCTGCCCGACGGCACCTACGGCATCGTCGATTACAAGACCGGCAAACCACCGCTGGGCGGCCAGGCCGAGCTGGAAGCGAACGTCACCCTGAACCTGCTGTTCCACGTCGCCGACATCATCTGGCCCGGCAAGGTCCAGACCATCACCCACCATTTCCTGCGCGACGGGTCGTCCCTGACCGTCCGGCGCAGCGACGACCGCATGGCGCTCGCGAAGAAAGCCTATCTCGATGTCGGGGAAGGGATCTACCAGAGCCGCTTCGAGCCCGTCAGATCATCGGCCTGCCCGTGGTGCGAGCATCAGGAGATATGCCCCGTCGGAAGGATTCCGGCGCTGACGGCATCCAAGGTCCGCGCTTTCCTCGATTGCCCGCATAAATATGCTTCGATATATGTTACGCGCACCGCCGCGAAGGCGGACGAGGCTCCGTCAGTCGATCTCGCGTTCGATCGTTCTCTGCACGATGCGCTGACGGCGCTGCACCGCGACTATCGGCCCGGACACGAGACAGAGCCGGCCGCCTTCGCCCTGAACGCCTTCTACAAGGCGATCCCCTCCGTTTTCGCGGAAGACTCCGTGCTGTCGATGAAAGAAGCCGGCCGTGAGATGCTGATCCGCTACTGCGCCCAGGACTACGTTGCGAGCCATACCCGCATGATCAACGAGTTCCTCAGCGTCCTGACCGACCGGTACGAGTATCAGGCAACGATCGACCGTATCGACGGCGACGCGGCAGGCAACCTCGAATTGATCGATTACAAGACGGGAAAGCGCGTGCTCGACGAGTCGGACATGCGCCAGGACCCGATCATTGCCATCACCTGCGCGGCCGCCGCACGGCGATGGCCCGGCAAGGCGAAAAAATTCTCTCTGCTTTATTTAAGAACCGGCAGACGCGTCACGATCGACATCGATGAAGCAGTCGTCGCGCGGGGCAACTCCCTCATCGACGAGATCGCCGACCGCATCAGAAACCGCCAGTTCGAGGCCCTCGGCGGCCCATCCTGCGCCTCCTGCCGGGCCAGCGGAACATGCCATGGCGAGCGCATCTCCATCTCGATGGCGAAGCTCCAGACGATGCGCGAGTGCCCGAAGCGATTCAAGTTCAGATACATCGACAAAGCACCGGTTCCCGAGCGGGAGCGCCCCGCACTCACCTTCAGCCAGCTGCTGCGCGAGACTCTCCGCGAATTCTGCCTTTCCGGAAAACCCGCCGCCCTTGCCGACCTCGAGGCGATGTTCGACACCAGGCTCGCCTCGTCAGAGAACCTTTCGGCAGCGGCCCGGATCCAGCTCCGCGATCAGAGTCGAAAAGCCCTCGCCGCCTTCCATGCCTCATGCGGGGGGACGCCTCCCCGTTCCAAGCACATCGGTTTTCAGGCCCGTGCGAACATCGACGGGTTCCTTCTCACGGCCAACTTCGACCGCGTCGACGTCTTGCCGAACGGCACGTATAATATCATTATCTATAAGACCGGAAAACGCGCCCCGACCGCGCACGAGACCGCGACCGACATTTCCGGCATTCTCGCCTGGGCCGTCGCGGACGGGAACTGGCCGGGCAAGATCGCCCAGGTCACGCACCAGTATCTGATGACCGGAGACACCGTCGCGTTCACCGCTTCCGACCGGGACCTCGAGAAACTCAAGCTCGCGATCGGTGAGTTCCATGAGGCGGCTTCGTCGGAAAGCTTCGAGGGCAACCGCAATCCGCTCTGTCCCTCGTGCGACTACGTCGAGAGCTGCGAGGACGCCAAACGTCTGCTGCTGTCGCCGAGCAAGATCAACAGTTTCACCTCCTGCGGGCTGAAATATCGCATGAACTATATCGACCGCGTCCCGCGCGAGCCCCGGCCCACCCCGCACTTGTCATTCGATCGCACGGTACATTACGCGCTCCGCGAGTACCACGAGACGAGCCTCGGCGCCAAGCCATCCACCAGCCCGTTCCGCGGCCTGATCGCGAAATACTGGACCGGCGAGGGCTTCACGGACTGGGACGAGGAGCAGATGTTCCGGGCCCGGGCCGTGCTGATGCTCGACGCGTATTTCGAGGCGCTGACGGGAGCCGAGAACCCGGTGATGTTCGAGACCTCCGCCCGATGGACGCTCGACGGCATGGACCTCGTCGTCCAGATCGACCGCATCGACGAACTTCCCGACGGAAAATTCGAGATCATCGACTACAAGACCGGCAAGAAGATGCTCGACGAGCGCGTGCTGGCCGACGACATGGGGGTCATGAACCTGTTCATGGCCGCGAACCAGCGATGGCCCGGCCGCGTCGCGAAGGCCTCCTATCACTACATGGCGGTGAACAAGCGCGTCAGCATCTCGCCGACCGAAGCCGAGATCGCCGCCCACACTGCCCGCGTGCGCGCCCTAGCAGACGAGATCGGAAAGGGCGTCTTCGAGCCCAAGAAAGGCGCGCTGTGCAACTACTGCGAGTTCTACGGGCCCTGCCCCGAGTGGAAGGTGAAGCCCTACGTCGTCGCCGGCGAGACGCCGGAGGTGTTCCGCAAGCGCATCAGGCTCAGCTACTCGAAGATGGGCCTCTACGAGAACTGCCCGCGCGCCTACGGCAGGCTCTACATCCAGCGCATCCCGCCGAAGCCGCAGCCGTTCTTCAGCTTCGGCACGACGATCCACGAGACGTTCGAGAACATCTATGATCCCGCCCACCCCATCGAGAAGCCGAGCCTGGAAGAGGTTCTGCGCATTTTCGAGGAGGTGCGCATGACGCATCGCGAGGGCTATGGAACCGCCGAGGCCGAAGAGAAATACCGTCAGGACGGCATCCGTCAGCTGAAGATGTATTACGAGCGCTTTATCCGGAACTGCGAGTTCCGGCCGGCCCACTCGATCGAGGATTATTTCGAGATTCCATGCGGTAAATACGCCGTCATGACCGGCTTCATCGACCGCATCGACCGCCTGCCCGATGGCACCTACGAGATCCTCGACTACAAGACCGAGCCGACGATGCGCTCACAGGAAGAGGTCGACAAGGACAAGCAGCTCAGCATCTACTACTGGGCCTGCGAGGACACGATGAATCTCCGCATCAGCAAGCTGTCGCTGTTCATGCTCGACCACGACGCGAAAATCGAGACGACCCGCACCCGTGACAGCATCAAGAAAGTCGTCGAGCACGTCGACGAGATCGCGTGGCGCATGATCAACGAAAAAGAGTTCAAGCCGAAGAAGAACAAATACTGCAAGAGCTGCGACCACCTGCACGACTGCCCGCTCAAGGACGAGATCATGGCCGACCAGAACCTGATCTCGATGAAGAAATTCTGAGTCAGCCGACCCGCACAAGGCGGGAAGCAGGCCGTCGGCCACCGGTTGGCGCAGTTCAGACGGCCCCGTCGCGTTCCACCCAGTCGCGCCGGCGGCGTTTTCCGTAACGCCATAGGCCGACAAGGGCGACGAAGATCAGGTAGGCGGAGAGCAGGTAGATGCCGGTGAAATCCTGGTGCCGCATCAGCTCGGGAACGCTTACGTCGAGCGTGAGTATGTAGAGCGGAGCCAGCGCGAGGCAGACGCCGCCGCCGAGAATCAGGAGGCTGATCTTCAGCATGCGCGAGGGATGGCGCTCGGTGTGCATTTTCCGCGAGAGAATCGGGAAATTATCGCGGGACATCATCGATTCGACATCGCCCGGATGTATCTTCTGATGGACATTGTGCGCGGTATGCGCGCGTGATCTCGGATTTCTCATCCGCTCGGCACCTCTCTCGTAAAACATTTTTCCATATTACATGCAATATTCACCAGGCGAACAGATACGAACTGCCCGCCGGAAGTTCGCTTATTAGAACCCGCTCACGCAAGGGCAGGAAGGTCTCTGCCGCGCCGGACGGCACCAGGTTCTCGAGCCGCGGAAGATCCACCGGCAGCCATTCGGAAAGGTCAATGTTCGTCTCATGGGCCTTCTCGAGATCGCGGTTGAGGACGAACAGGACGTGCTGGCCGCCGCCGCGCCGGATGAACGCGATGATATCCTCGTGGCCAGTCCGGAGAGGGACGAATGAATTCGAGTCTGTCGAGCCGATCGCATCGTCCCATTTCGCCCGGATATCCAGGACGGTCCGGGTGAAGTCGAGCATCGCGGTCGCGCCGTCCCAGTTGAGGGCCGCCATGTCGAACAGCGGAAGCGGTTTGCCCCTGTAGAACGCGAGATCCTTGTCGGTGAAATCGAGGCCGGTGTTGACCGGCCACGTTTCACCCAGTTCGAATCCGGCATGGACGAACGGGATCGAGCGGGGCAACAGAACGTTGAGCAGGAACGCATACCGCGCATAGGCCTCCCCGCCGGGGCGGGCCGCAGCTCGCGGCGTGTTGTGGTTTTCGACGGCGGCAAACCAGGAGAGCGGCACCCCGCGCCTGCCGACGTGATCGAGCAGGCCGTAGAGCCCATCTCGTTTGTATTCCACCCACCAGGCGTATCCGACGACAGCGTTGTAGCCCGCCTTCACGCTGCTCTCCTCGATCGAGAAGTTCTCGGAAAGGAAGGCGAAATTCGGATCGATCTTCCGCGCCGTGTCGACGATTTCGCGCATGAGGCTGACTGGGACGGCATGTCCCATGTCCACCATGACGCCGTCGATGCCGAATTCTCTCTGATAATGCGGAACGAGGTCGCGGATCTTGTCCCACAGCGCCCGGTTCGCCATCTCGTCGCGAGCCAACGCCTTGTCATACATGCGAATTGTATTATATGCAATATAATTGAACCGCGGATGATGCTGATCCTCGTCGCGATACATCTTCAGGTAGGTGACGTCGCCCCACGGCGGCTGGTTGTCGTCCGGCGGCCAGTCCGCAAACGCGCCCGGGATGCGCACTTCGACGTCCTGCCCGGTCGCGGGGTCGAGACCGACGGCGCGGAACTGGCCGTGGTCGTTCAGATGCACAGTTCCCGGCTCCGGCGCGAGCTTAAAAAAGCCCCGATACGATGAGGGCGGCGGGGGAAGCTCGTGGAAGTCGTTCCGGTCGACTTTGTCCTTGATGACCGCCAGTTCCTCGGCCGAAAAGACCGGGTTGCCGTAGGTCGCCTTCGCTTTCTCGATGTCCGTCTCGCCCGGCATGCGGTCCTGCACGGTGGCGTCGATCCAGTAGAACCAGTCGGGGTGTTCGGCGATCCAGTCGCCGTCCTTGCTGGCCGTCCGAAAGACGAACTCGAAGATGACCCGCATGCCGAGCATGTGGCAGGCCTCGACGAACGCCCGGCACTGGTCGTCGACCGACATAGGGACGAGCGGGTCGGCCTGCCGCTCCTCGAGCCGGTAGGCATTCTTGATCGCGTAGGGAGAGCCGAGAACGCCCTTGTTGCCGTCATGTCCGATCGAAGTGACCGGCAGCAGATGAATGGTCGTACAGCCGAGCCTGCGGATGTGGCCCAGAAGCGCGATCGATTTCAGGAATGTTCCGGATTCGCGTATTCCGGCTGCGTTCAAGGTCGGGTCTTTCCCGTCACCGCCGAGCTTTCCATCGCGATCATGATCATACGCGGTCGCGAGCCGCACCATGAGATTGTAGATTTTCTCGCCGCAGATCCAGTTTCCACCGTCGCCGCCGGGAACTTGGCCATTGAGGGAGCGCGTCGGATCGAGACGAGCGTCCTTCGCATATTCGATCGCCCGCAGATGCTCCAGGAACCATCGGGCCTGGTTGACGCCCTTCGGCTTCGCAATCTCGGAAGCCGCGGAACCGACCGGTGTCCAGAGAGAAGGCACAAAATACGCCTCGTTTCCAGATGTCGTTGCGATGCGCTCGAGCTGGGACTTGAGTTCCGCGAAGGCCGATGGGCGTGATGACGACGTCATGTTGTGATCTCCGGCGTGGGCATGGAATGGATTTACACGAAGGCGTCATGACGGATGTCCGTCATACGCGGTGCATGGTAACACAAGGCCGGGCAAATGTACAGCGGCCGCCCGGCAAACAGGATTCTGACGCAAGTCCAGGCATGATCCGTCTGCGTCAGCCGTTCAGCAGATGCTCGAGGAAATAGGGAAGCTGCTTTTTCCACCAGGGCCAGTCGTGGTGCACGTCATGGCCCCAGAAATCGACCCAGGCCGGAATACCCTTGGCGTCGAGAGCGGCCTTCAATTCGCGGGTATCAGGCAACGCCTCGTTTTCCCAGGCACCCTGGCCGACGCAGACCATGATGCGGGTCTTCTTCAACCGTTCGAGGTGACCGTATTCATTCAGGTTCGGCAAGTAGTCGAGCGGCGAGTTGCGGTACACGACGTCGTCCATGTAGTCCCCGATCAGGTGCCGCAGGCGGTAGATGCCGCTCAACGCGATGGTGCCGCAAAAAACGTCTGGATGCCGTAGCAGAAAGTTGACCGAATGATATGCGCCCATACTGCAGCCGATGGTCGTGATGCCCGTCTTGCCGTGCATGTGGTCGTTAATGAACGGCACGATCTCTTCGACGATGTAGGCATCGTAATCTTCGTGGCGCCGGGCCCGCTTCGCGATGTCCCAGTCCTGGCTGAGCCAGGTCTGGTTGTCGAGACTGCCGACCGTGAACAGCTTGATCGCGCCGCCATCGATGTATGGCCTGAGCAGCTCCGTCATACCGAAGTCTTCGAATTCGTAAAATGTGCCCCCAGCACAAGGGAAAACCAGGATCGGCCGGCCCCAATGTCCGTAGACTTTCAGTTCCATCTCGTGGCCGATGCGGTTGCTGTACCACTTTCGATACTCGATATGCACGCGTTCCATCCTCCGCAGATTCAGTCTCGATCACTTGTATCACATCCGGGAAGGATCCCTTCCCATCTTTTTCACCCGCACGTCCCCCTTATCGGCTGCCGAACTGACTTCGCTTACGTCATCTCACGAATGCCGTGACTCTTCATCATCCCCCAGTCCAGTCCGGTACCCGAACACAGCTTGGTTCGCAATCCGTGGCAAAAAAAAATCCCGGGGAACGTCGGTCGGTTCCCCGGGATGCTCATCACATCAGATACCCGCTCATTCGCACTCGCGAGCCTGGTAGTGGGTATGCAGCAGCTTGTGGGACATTTCGCCGCAGGGCTTGCCCAGGAACTCCGCATACAGCTTCTTGATCGAGGGGTTGTCGTGCGACTTGCGGATCTTGCTGTTCTTGTCGTCGCGGTAGATGGCTTCCATGCGCTTGTCCAGGATGGAGGAGTCACCCTTGGTGAAGGGCTGGCCGCCGCCGTTCAAGCAACCGCCGGGACAGGCCATGATCTCGATGATGTGGTAGTTGGCCTGGCCTTTCCGGATCTTCTCGAGCAGTTTGCGGGCATTTCCGAGCCCCGAGGCGATGGCGGCGCGGATTTCGAGATCGCCGATCTTCACCGTGGCCTCCTTGATGCCTTCGAGGCCGCGAACGGCGGAGAAGTCGATCTGCTGCAGGTCCTGACCGGTCACCCAGTCGGCCGCCGTGCGCAGGGCCGCTTCGAGAACGCCGCCCGAAGAACCGAAGATGACGGCGGCGCCGGTCGATTCGCCCAGGGGATCGTCATACGGAGAATCTTCGAGGTGATCGAAGGCAATGCCGGCTTCCTTGATCATCGAGGCGAGTTCCCGGGTCGAGATGACGATATCGACGTCGCGAACGCCGCTTGCATGGAACTCTTCGCGCGAGGCTTCGTATTTCTTCGCCAAGCAGGGCATGACCGAGACGACGATCATGTCTTCGGGCTTCACGCCGATTTTCTTCGCGTAGTAGGTCTTCGCGATGGCGCCGAACATCTGCTGCGGAGACTTACAGGTGGACGGGATGTGCATCAGGTCCTTGAACTGGTGCTCGAAGAACTTGACCCAACCGGGGCAGCAGGAGGTGAGAATCGGGAGATTCTTGTTTTCCTTCAGGCGGGCGATGAACTCGGTGGTTTCCTCCATGATCGTGAGGTCGGCCGAGAAATCGGTGTCGAAGACCTTATGGAAGCCCATCATGCGAAGAGCGGTCACCATCTTGCCCGTGGAGATCGAGCCCGGAGGCAGTCCAAACTCCTCGCCGAGAGCGACGCGCACGGCCGGAGCGGTCTGGACGACGACGGTCTTTCCGCTGTTGATCGCATTCCAGGCCTTGTAGGTGTGATCGACTTCGGTGAGGGCGCCGGTCGGGCAGGAGGCGACGCAGCGACCGCAGTTGGTGCATTTGGTCTCTGCGAGCGGCCGCAGATCGGCCGGGCCGACGACGGCGGTGAAGCCGCGCCCGATGCCGGAGAGGATGCCGACGGTCTCGACTTCGTTACAGGCGACTTCGCAGCGACGGCACATGATGCACTTGTTCGGATCGCGAACGATCGCCTCGCTGGAGATGTCGATATCGTGCTTGGCCATCTCGCCTTCGTATTTGATGCGGTGCAGGCCCATCTGGGCGGCGAGATCCTGGAGCTGGCAGTCGCCGCTCTTCTCGCAGGTCAGACAATCCTTGGGGTGGTTCGAAAGCAGCAGATCGAGCATCGTGCGGCGGGCGTTGATGACGCGCATGCTCGAGGTGACGACCTTCATGCCTTCGGTGGCGGGGGTGCAGCAGGAGGGGGCGAGGTTCGGCCGACCGTCGATCTCGACGACGCAGACGCGGCACGAGCCGGTTTTCGACTCGACCGAGCAGGGGCCGTAGCTCTTGAAGTGACACAGCGTCGGGATGTCGATGCCAATTTTGTGAGCCGCGTCCAGAACGGTCTCGCCTTCATTCACCTGGACGGGAATTCCATTGATAGTCAGATTGATCATGATGTTCGATTCTCCTGAGTCAGCTCATTTGCGGTCAACGGCGTGGAATTTGCAGACAGAGTGGCAGACGCCGCACTTGATGCACACGTTCTGATCGATCACATGCTTCTTCTTCGGCTGGCCCGTGATGCAGCCCGCCGGGCAGTTGCGCGCGCACATGGTGCAACCGACGCAGCTGTCGTTGATTTCGTATTTCAGAAGCTTCGTGCAGACACCGGCTTCACAGCGTTTTTCGTTGATATGAGCCAGATACTCGTGCTCGAACTGGGCAATGGTCGAGAGAACGGGATTCGGCGAGGTCTGACCGAGTCCGCACAGCGCCGTATCCTTGATCGTGACGCTGAGATCCTTGAGGTCTTTCAGGGTCTGCATTGTTCCGCGGCCTTCGCAGATCTTGGTGAGCATCTCGAACAGGCGCTTGTTGCCAATGCGACAGGGCGTGCATTTTCCGCAGGATTCATCGAGGGTGAACTCGAGGAAGAACTTCGCAACGTTGACCATGCAGTCGTCTTCGTCCATGACGATCATGCCGCCGGAACCCATCATCGATCCGAGCCGCTTGAGCGACTCGTAGTCGATCTCGGTGTCGAGCTGGTCGGCTTTGATGCAGCCGCCCGACGGACCGCCGGTCTGGACCGCCTTGAACTTGCGATCGTTCATGATGCCGCCGCCGACGCCGAAGATGATGTCGCGAAGGGGGGTGCCCATCGGAACCTCGACCAGGCCGACCTTCTTGATCTTGCCGGCCAGGGCGAACACCTTGGTGCCCGGGGAACCGGCGGTGCCGATCTTCCGGAACCAGGCGGCGCCGTTTCTGATGATGGCGCAAACGTTGGCGTAGGTTTCGACGTTGTTCACGATGGTCGGCTTCTTCCAGAGGCCTTCCACGGCCGGGAACGGCGGTTTGAAGGTCGGCTCGCCGCGCTTGCCTTCGATCGAGTGGATGAGGGCCGTCTCTTCGCCGCAGACGAACGCGCCAGCGCCGTATTTGATCATGATGTCGAAGTTGAACGAGCTGCCCAGGATCTTCTTGCCGAGCAGACCGAGCTTCTTCGCCTGCTCGATCGCGATCTCGAGGCGCTTCACCGCGAGAGGATACTCGGCCCGGATGTAGATGATGCCGGTCTCAGAGCCGACCGCGAAGCCGGCGATGGCCATCGCTTCGAGAACGGAGTGCGGATCGCCCTCGAGGACGGCGCGGTCCATGAACGCACCCGGATCGCCTTCGTCGGCATTGCAGAGAATATATTTCTGGTCATTTTTCTGCGCCGCGGCGAACGCCCATTTCTTGCCGGTGGGGAAGCCGCCGCCGCCGCGTCCGCGGAGACCGGATTCGGTGACGACGTCGACGACCTGCTTGGGGGTCATCTCGTGAAGCACCTTCGCGAGCGCCTGGTAGCCCTTCACCGCAATATACTGGTTGATATCTTCAGGATTGATCTTGCCGGTGTTGCGCAGGACGATGCGGGCCTGAAGCCTGTCGGGGGTCGCCGTCTCATTTTCCTCGGGGTAGAACCAGGTTCGCTTGACGATTTCGCAGCTGGCGGCCTCGATCCCCTTGCCGGCGGTCTCGACGATCGCGGCGGCCTGGTCGATCTTCACGTGGCCATAAATGACGGACTTTCCGGTTCCGTTGAAAATCACTTCGATCGAGGGCTCGCTGTGGCAGAGGCCCATGCAGCCGACTTCGACGACGTCGATATCGGCCTTGCGGTTGGCGATCTCGGTCATGATCTGATCGGCGATCGGTCGGGTCCCGGCGGCGAGACCACAGGTGCCGAGCGAAACGAGAATCGTGGCACCGCTTTTCCTCGCCTGGGCGTGGAGTTTTTCAGCGTGGGCATTCAATGCGGCATGTGTGTCTATCATGGCTGGCTCCCCTTACTTGCACTCGTTGATGATTTCGGGAACCATCTTCGTCGTCACGTTCCCGTAAACCTTGTCGTTCAGCATCACGACCGGGGCCATCGAACAGGCGCCGACGCATCGGAGGCTGGTGAGCGAGAACTTGCCGTCGGCGCTGGTGTCGCCGAGCTTGAGGCCGAGATACCGCTGGAACTCCTCGACCAGCTTGCCGGCGCCCTTCACGAAGCAGGCGGTTCCCGTGCAGATATTGATCTTGTATTTGCCGACCGGCTCGTCCGTGAAGTAGGAGTAAAAACTGATGACCCCGTTCACTTCGGCCAGGTGAAGACCCAGCCTGTTGCCGACGTGGAGCTGGACCTCACGCGGCAGGTATGTGAAAATACCCTGGGCCTTGTGCAGGCACTGAATCAAAAAGCCGCGGTTTTTCTCGCGGTCTTCGGTGAGGCCGAGACCATCGATGTACCGGTCAAGCTCTGCAGCCTTTTCCGGATACTGCTTGATCAGATTGAACTGTGGATTCGATGAACAGGACATCTCGTTTCTCCTTCGCGCTGCCGTTGTTCTGTGTTCTGAGCGACTTGCGGCCGCTCTGACAAACCATCATTCCATGATTTCCTTGTGAATACAGATTTGTGACGCATGGAACAAACAAAAAAAGGGGTATCACAAGCCTTGTATTCAACTTCAGCTTTTTGGTATGTGAAACATTACACGAAGTGTCGGGACAAGGCAACCTATATTTTCTATTTTCTGGCCGATCCGATTCTTTTCTGGAAGCGAAAGCGCCGCAGTCTGAAGTTTCATCCGTTCACGCACCTCTTCCCCTTGTCGATTCCGGCATGACAAAAGCCGACATCGCGTTCCCGCTCGTGCCGATCCTATCGTGGAAGCGCGAGACTCCCTCCTTACGACAAGCACAGGGCGAACGGAGGGTTTTCATTCGGTTGGTTTCAACAACTCGCCCGAGAACCCGCATTTTTTCTTATGGTATATTCGAACGGGTAACACATATTTCGGTATCTTCGGGAGGGAAACATGAACGTGTCGAGGATCTTCAGACCCGCCCTCGTTGCCCTGCTTGCGCTCATGCCGTTGTCCGTCCACGCCGCCCTGGAGGAGGTCGTCAACTACGAGGCACTCGAGTATTCGCCCGCCAACGTCGAGGTGTTCATACGTCATCTCGAAGCCGAGCGGGCGAACCTGCTGAAGGAACTTCAGGCAAAATACGCGGAAAAGTCAGAGAAGATCGCCCAGAACGCCGATCTCGGGGCTTTCGACAAGATGCTCTCGGATGCCAGAGGCCTTGCAGGCTCGAAAAGTGACGTCGGAGCGGCCACCGCCTTCACCCGCCTTCAGCGCGTTCACTACAGTGTCCTCGCGAACCTCGACCTCGGCGAGGTCGAGCCCAAGCTCAAGCGCAAGATCCGTTTCACCACGAGCATGCTTGGCGGCCCTCTCATTCTGAACGTTCCGCAATGCTACGGCCCCGAAGACCGGATCGGGGAACGGAATGCGAAGGAAGAGGCTGCACACCTTTTCAAACCAGGCGGCAAGGCGCCGGTTTCCCTCGAAGAACTCGCGCGGATGACCCCGGTCGAGATCTCGCGGCTCGAGCCTGGCACCGATCATCCGGCCATCAGTCCTGTCGTGCCCGGCGATCATTACAAGGCGTTTCTCGCCGAGATGGTCGCGATGATACGGAAACAGAGCCCCAAGCTGGCCCGGTTCGATCCGTCGTATGCCCGCCGCGTGCTGTTCTTCGACGATGTCGACAAGGATGCCACCTCCCCGAAAATCGGCACTAAAGACCGGTTCGGCCTGAAGTGGAAACTCAAGTGGGGCGACGAGGTCCATACCGACGTCGCCATGACCCGTCTGTACATAGACCTTGGCGGCACGTGCAGCGATCTGAAATTTTATTCCGGTCCGGGAGAGTCGATCCTCATTCTCGATCCACCGTCGAAAGCAAGCCCTGACGCCGTTCACGCATTTCACGAACTGTCTTCGAAACTGCTCGCATCCCGATTCCAGTTCCATGCCGACCGGTATCTCCTGGCCGCGCCGGTTCTGAAAGACAAGCAGGGCCGCGTTCTCGGAACCGGCGTCGTCGACCAGGCGATGGCCGATCGCGAATCCCTCGATCCGAAATATATCGGTGCCTATTTCGTCACGTTCAAGGAATGCCAGCTGTCTCTCTACAACCCGGCGATCAGGCGGCTCGGCGGTTCGCCCCTCTCGCGGCTCGGCGCCGTCGAGGACCGTGTCGCGCGCGGCTCGCTGATTTTCAACTGCTGGATCAAGCACAAGGACATGAAGGACGACAACTCCCGCGTCGCCTACCTGTTCAATCCCAGCACCGGCGAGTTCGACAGGCACGTCGAGTATCAGAGCGACCTCGGAAACGTCCTAGGCAGCTGGAAATCGGCGGGGGAACTCAACTCGTTCCAGACCTCCTTCGTCACCTGGCAGGCCACGACGATCAACTTCGAAATGCACCCGCTCTACATTCCCCGCTCCTGGACCGCCTGCACCTGGGCCGATGCGCGCTGGATGGCCCTCCGGATCGCCCGGCTCTCCCGTGCCGATTATGAGCGCATCTTCGCCGAGTGCGGCTGGCCGGTCTTCTGCCAGAAAGCCGCCATCGAGCGTCTCATCGCGCGACGCAACGAGCTGATTCACCCCTTCCGCCTCGATCTCGACGGGATCGAACCGCTTCCGTGCGATCCGTCGTTCGATTTCGAAGCGACCACGAAGAGCGGGAAGGATTTCCCGGTGAAAAGCGGAAAAATCAGGAAGGATTCGGCCCTCGTCAGAGAACTCGAGGCCACCGTCCACCCCGAAGGCCTCGCCGACGTTCTTTCCAGAAAGAACGACTGACGCCGGCAACTTATATCATATACTATTATATCTCACCCGGAGGCTCAGATGAGAGCTTTGCTGATAGACAAAGACCGAATACACCTCGTCGGCGACCGGCAGGAACCACAACGTCCCGAGGGCTGGGCGCTGATCAAGCCTCGCCTTGTCGGCATCTGCGGCACCGATCTCGAGTTGCTCCGCGGATACAGGCAGTTTTCGGGAGTCCCCGGCCACGAGTTCGTCGGGGAAGTCGTCGAGGCTGATTCCCCGCTGCTGCTAGGCAAGCGGGTCGTCGGCGAGATCAACATCGGCTGCACGACCTGCCAGCGCTGCCGGTCGGGAATGACGAAGCATTGCGGCAGGCGCCGGGTGCTCGGTATCGACGGCATCGACGGGTGTTTCGCCGACCGGTTCGTCCTGCCCGTGGAGAACCTTCACACCATCCCCGACTCGGTGACCGACGAACAGGCAGTGTTCACCGAGCCACTCGCCGCGGCCTTCGAGATCGCGGAGCAGGTCCATATCCTGTCGGGCATGCGCATCGTCGTTCTGGGTGCGGGGAAAATGGGCACCCTGTGTGCCTGGGTCCTCGCCAAGACCGCCGGGTTGGCCGCTCTCGTCGGGCATCACCCCGAAGTGTTCCAGAAAATCCGGTATCCGGGGGTGGAAACCGCCGTTCCCGAAAGCGACCTCGCCGATGCCGACCTCGTCGTCGAGGCGACAGGCTCGGCCACGGGGCTGGAAGCGGCCCTCCGCCTCGTGCGACCGCGCGGGACGATCGTGATGAAATCGACGATCGCCGGCCGGCACGAAATCAGCCTGACGCCGCTGGTCACCAAGGAGATCACCGTCGTCGGTTCGCGGTGCGGCCCGTTCCGGCGGGCTCTCAACGCCCTCGCCACGGGCACGTATCCCGTCGAGAACCTCATCGAGGGCCGGTATCCGATCGAACGCGCGGAAGAGGCCTTCAAGCACGCAGCAACGCGCGGGGTGATGAAGGTTCTCCTCACTTTTCCGGAATAAGCCAGCCATTATATTTTGAATTATTTATAATGGAAGCGTCCAGTTCCATCGAGGTTTGTCGAAGCCTGTCTTGAGTTTGCCGAAAGGCGCGGAAGCCTCTCGCACATCGACAGGCCCGGCACGAACGGAAACGCGAAACCGGCTTTCGTTATACAGGGCTCAATAACATGCGGTAATGCGGCCCCACGGTGGGAATCTCAAACCTGTCGGATACTTTTTTCCACCCCAGCTTCTCGTAGAAGCCGGCGGCCCCCTCGCGTGCGTTGCACCACCAGGGCCGCCGGGGACCAACGGCATCGAGGATCCGCTTTCCCTCTTCGAGGAGGATTCTGCCGATCCCTCCTCCCTGGTATGACGCATCGACGGCCATGCCGCGCAACTGCCATGCGGGTGAGCCTTCATACGTCGAGTCGAGGAAGGTCACGCAACCGACGATTGCGCCGTCGATCAGCGCCCCGAGGTGTACCGTCGTCGGGTTCTCGTCGCCGTCGAATCGCGCCGAAAGGCCGGGCATGCCTGCCCGGAGGATTTTCTGTCGAAGCGGCAGAATTCTTTCGACCGGCACTCTGATGACGTCAGGCTTTGGTTGCATGTCACGATTCTATCATGTCCTGCAAAACCGTCAGGAGGAGAAGCGTTCTTCCGAGCCTGCGATTTTGTCATACATGGTGGGAGCTACCCTTTTCTCCTTCTTTCCCAGGGGCGAGAGGAAGAACTAACCGGTCACAAGGGGCAACACGAGATCGCCGATCGCCGATTCCAACCTGCTGCCGTCACGCCCGATGTCGCCCCTTACCGGCAGACCGAGGTATCCGCTCATCTTCAGACGCGTGGGAATGCGCCATGAGACATGAAATCCTTCGATGTTCCTTGATCCAGCGGCAGTGAATACCCTTGGATTCGTCCTGTCGCCCGATGACGGTGCGAGAGATTTTGTGGTAGTCTTCGCGCGAGTCGTTTCCAGAGGATCGGCATATCTGCGGCAACGGAGGATGTGATGAACGAGTCACGTTTCGGCTTTCCCTGTGCGGCCCCGGCGCCGCTCCTTCTCGGCATGGTCCATGTTCATGCCCTTCCAGGCACTCCGTTCAGCCGCTATGGTCTGAAGGAAATCGCCGACATCGCCGTTGCCGAAGCCCTGGCCTACCAGAAAGCGGGATTCGGCGGCATCATGCTCGAGAACATGCACGACAGGCCATATCTGAAAGGGCATGTCGGGCCCGAGATCACTGCGGCGATGACCGCCGTCGCGCTCCGCGTGCGCGACGCGGTCGGCCCCGCGTATCCCGTCGGGATCCAGATCCTGGCGGGGGCAAACATGGAAGCGCTTTCCGTCGCGCTGGCGGCCGATCTCCAGTTCATCCGGGCCGAAGGCTTCGTTTTCGCCCACGTCGCGGACGAAGGCTGGATCGAGGCCTGCGCCGCCGAACTCCTGCGCGAGCGCAAGCGGCTCGGCGCGACGCACATCAAAATATGGACCGATATTCAGAAGAAACATTCGGCGCACGCCGTCACGGCCGATCTGAATCTCACGGAATGGGCGCACGGCGCAGAGTTTTTCGGCGTCGACGGCGTGATCGTGACCGGCCTCAGCACCGGTCATGCCGCCGTGCCGGCGCATCTCGCCGAGGTGAAGAAAGCCACGAAACTCCCGGTTGCGATCGGCTCGGGCATCACCCCCGAAAACGCCGCCGCGTATGCCGAGGCCGACGCCTGGATCATCGGCTCGAGCACGAAGCAGGGCGGCTACTGGGAGAACCCGCTCGACGAGTCGGCGCTCGCACGCCTCGCCGAGGCGCATCGGAAGGTTTCCCGAGTCGCCTGAACTCGCATGTGAGGCGGGATACCAAAAGCCGATTTCGAGTTTCCGTTCGTGCCGAGTCCGTCGAGTATCGAGGACTCCCCCCTTCGACAAGCGCAAGGTGAACGGGCGCTTCACGCTGCAGATTTCAATATTACCACATATATAATAATACTATACCGAACAACATATTGATTTGACACCACACGCACCATTCTCGTATCCTGATCGCTATGACGCGAAAGCTGCAAAAGCTTCGTGAAAATATCGAGGAGGATATTCCGATGAGAAAACTGCTGTCCGTATTTGTTCTCGTTGTTCTGTCGTTTCACGCCGCGTTTCCCGCCCTTGCTCAAGAGACGACCCTGCCGCTGATCAACGATCCCGCGCCCGAGTTCACGGCGGAGACGACGCAGGGAACGATCCACTTCCCGCAGGATTACAAGGGCAAATGGGTCATCCTTTTCAGCCACCCGGCCGACTTCACGCCTGTCTGCACTACCGAGTTCATGACCTTCGCCCGCATGCAGAGCCAGTTCAAAGCCCTCAACTGCGAGCTGATCGGCCTTTCGATCGACAGCCTTTACAGCCATATCGCCTGGCTGCGGACGATCAAGGAGAAAATCCAGTACCGCAACATGCGGAACATGGAGGTCACGTTCCCCCTCATTGCCGACATCAAGATGAATATCGCGAAGAAATACGGCATGCTCCACCCCAACGCAGCCGACACGAAGGCCGTCCGGGCCGTCTTCTTCGTCGATCCGAACGGAAAGATCCGTGCAATGATATACTATCCGCTCTCGAACGGCCGCAATTTTCAGGAGCTCAAGCGGCTTCTGATCGCCATGCAGACGTCCGACACCCACAACGTCGCCACTCCCGCCGACTGGCAACCCGGCGATGACGTGATCGTGCCGCCCCCCGGATCGTGCGGTTCCGCCAAGGAGCGCGTCAGCAACGCCGGTGACGGGTATCACTGCTACGACTGGTTCTTCTGCACCAAGCGGCTACCCAAGAGCCAGCTCAAACTGAACAAATCGGAAGAATAATCTCCGGTTTAGACCACTGACACACGCGTTTTCCGGTCGGGCGAAGGCCCGGCCGGAAAAACTCGCGTTCGCTCAGCCTTTTTTTGAGTCCGCCGCTCTTTCGCATGCCCGGGAGTTTTGTATATGAATCATTCCATATTCACGGAGGTCGAGATGCACGCCCGGAAATCACGTTCCCTGTTTCGCGTTGCCGTCCTGACATGGCTGCTCGCGTCAGGTTTCACCCTGCCGCTGTAAGCCGCCGGCGCCATCAAGGACGGCGAGTCGGCAAGTCATGGTGACGATGCCGCCACGCATGTTCCGATCGAGATCTACGAAGGCCCGGGCTTCAAGATAATCCAGTTCAACCTGGCGGTTCTCTCGCACTTTTCGCATCTGCTCGTCAGCGGGAACGAAGCACTTCTCGTCGATCCGGGCCGCGACATCGCGGCATACGAAAAAGCCGTTTCCAATGCCGGCGGCGCGGTAAAGGGCGTCTTTCTGACGCATTCGCACGCGGATTTCGTTGCCAGCCACATGGAGGAGCCGAAAGCGTTCAACTGCCCCCTCTACGCGAGCCGGAAAGGCGGAGCGGCGTATCCGCACGAACCGCTGGACGACGCGTCGGCCCTGACCGTCGGCACGGCGAAGCTCCGGTTTCTCGAGACGCCGGGCCACACCCTCGACGGGATCTTCGGCGTCGGGGCGGCTCGGCGCCTTGCTTTTTCTCATCGGCTCCATTCTCGGAAGCATCCTGTTCAACGAGCTGTTCGAGCACGTCAGGCCCTTATACACCCTTGGCCTGAGCGGCACCGTGCATATCTTCGACACGCTCGGCATCACGAAGGGGGCGTTCGCCCTGCTGTTCACCGCAACCGGCGTCGCCGCCTTCTGGCTCTCGGAGTTGATCGAAGCCCGCATCGCTGCGAAGCGAGCCCGTTTCCGAGGCCGATCGTCTGCGCATCCTGGCATGGCGCCGCCATTTCCTCGGGAAGCCGTCTGCACCTTCTTCCGCCGCCGTCTCCCAACCGGATTCCACCGCGGAAACGAAGCCGGGGCTGATCTCGACGGAACAGCTCGCCCAGCGTTTTTCCGCAGGCGATCTTTGGGTCATCGACACGCGGCCCCAGCCGGAATACAACACGTCGCATATTCCGGGCTCGGTATCGCTCAACCCGGAAAGCCTCCGCGGCGTCAGGGGCGGCGTTCCGTCAATTCTGCTTCCGGCCGACCTGTGGCGCGCCAGTTCGGCGCGATGGGCATCGTTCCAGAAACGCATGTCGTCATCGTTCACGGAGACAAACTCCACGATGAGACTCTCGTGGCGATCGCCCTCGAGCGGCTTGGCCACACGCGATACTCGATCCTGGACGGGGGTTGGGCACGTTGGAAAGCGGAAAACCGTCCAGCCGACTTCTACACGAGAGCCAGGTCGGACGAAGCCCGTGCCGGCCACATTCCCGGCGCACGCAACAGGCCGTTCTCCTCAGATCTCGCCTCCGGAACGGTCGGAGTGAGCCTCAAACCACTGACCGATCTCGCGGAAGCGTATGAAAAGCTTGTCGGCGACAGGCACGCCCGCCTCATCGTTCATTGCCGAACGGGCCACCAGGCAAGTCAGACCTGGTTCGTCCTTCGCCGGCTGCTCGGTTACGAGAATGTCGCCTGGTATGACGGCGGCTGGACCGAATGGGCCGCCAGAACCGAGTTTCCCATCGAAACGGGCGTGAAATAACCTCGAGTCGTTTTGCAAGGCGGCCAGTCGAAAGATTTGGCCGCCGTCTTGTCTTCGGCCTGCATGAATCGCTATCATGTCGGCATCTGTTCAGACCATTTTCCGAAGGATTCCCCAACATGATTCGATCTCTGAAACGATTGGCTGCACTTTTTCTCCTCTCCTTTTCGACCCAAGCGGTCGGCGCCGAGCAGCTGCTGCTTCTGCACACGAACGACTGGCACGGCTCGATACGGCCGACATCGGCCCTCTGGATGACAAAGGAGAATCCCCCGATGCTTGGCGGGCCCCAGGCACTTGTCGGCGCTTTTCAGCAGTACAAGCTCAGGGCGGTCAGGCAGGGAATCCGCTGGCTCCAGCTCGACTCCGGCGACCGATTCCAGGGAACGATGGAGGCAAACTTTTCGCGCGGCCAGGCCATGACGGATCTATTCAACGCGCTCTCCTATACCGCGGCCACGATCGGCAACCACGATTTAGATTACGGGCGGGAAGCGCTGAACGAGTCGGTACGGTCATCCCGCTTTCCGATCGTCTGCGCGAATCTGACCGGGCCTGGCGTTCCCTGGCGACGATCTCTCGTAACTCGCATCGGCTCGCTGACGATCGGAATCACCGGCGTCATGACGTCCGAACTGCCGACGCTGACGTATCCCGAACACATCGCCGACCTCGTTCTCGAGCCCCCGGCCTCGGCCGCACGCCGTGTCGCGGCCGAGCTTCGCGAGCGCGGCTGCGACCTCGTGATTCTTCTCAGTCACTGCGGCCACGACACCGATCTCGAGATCGCTCGAGCGGTTCCCGACCTCGATGTGATCATCGGCGGGCATACCGATCACCAGCTTACCCAGCCCGTTCGCTCCGGCAAAACATTCATCATGCAGACCCGGGGCTACGGTTCTCACATGGGTGCCCTGACCCTGGCTTTCGATCCGGCAACCCGCACGATCGCCTCCTTCAGCTACGATTCGGTCCTCCTCGATCCGGCCTCGTGGCCGTCCGCCCCGGACATCGACTCCGTCGTCGCCTCCTGGAGCCGCATGGTGGAAGAGATCGCGGCTCGGCCGGTCGGCGTCAGCCCCCGCGAGTTTCTCCGAAAACGAGGCCCGGACGGGCTATACCACCTCGGAGAGCAGCTCTGCAAAGCCGTATCCGATGTTTCTGGCTGCCCGATCGTCGTTTTCCAGGCCGGGGGTCTGAGGGCCGATCTTCCAGCTGGAAATATTGTATTTAAAGATATATATCAGGTTCTTCCATTCAATCACCAGATTCTAATCGGGCGCATTTCCGGCAAAGACCTGCTCTCTCTCATCGCGAAGGGCACCGATCACAGGGATGCGGAACTCTGCATCCACGGGTTGCATATCGACCGGGTTGCCGGCAATCTCTCCGCGGTGTTCGAAGGAAAGTCCGTCGTTCCCGATGCCGAGTATCCGATCGCCCTCAACGATTTCCTCGCCAAGGGGGGCGACGGATTCGACGAGTTCACCCGCGTCCGCGGCCTCCATCCTCGAGGTGGCATCATCCGCGATGCTCTTCTCGAGCGGATTCGCCAGGGCAACCTCGGGAAGTGAGGCCCCGACACGAGATGCGCGAGCGACGGTTTTGTGATATTCTTTCTCGACGGATCCGCAATAATATTTGCGTTTCCGGCGGTGCTCGTGTTGACACAGCGCTTGATCTATGCTAGGTTTATGGTCTCTCGGTTCATATTTCTAGGGGGTACAAACTCATGTTTGCCGTCATTGAACTTGGTGGAAAGCAATTTTCCGTGGAGAAGGGCTCGCGTGTCCGCTGCGAGAAACTCGAGCAGCAGCCCAATGCCACGTTCGCCGTTGATCGCGTTCTCATGATCAAGAACGGCGAGAAGGTGCAGGTCGGTCAGCCCTATCTGAAGGGCGTGAACGTGAAGGCCAAGGTCGTGTGCCATGGCCGCGGTCAGAAGATCATCGGCCTGAAATACAAGAACAAGACGAATTATCGTCGTCACTACGGTCATCGCCAGGATTTCACCTCGATCGTGATCGAGGACATCACGGCCTGATGGTCGTTGTCGAGTTCCCTCCCGCCGAAGGGAACCGGCAGCGGATCCGCGTCAGCGGTCATGCCGGCCAGGGAGGCAGAGGGAACGACCCGGTGTGCGGTGCCGTATCCGCGTTGTTGCTGACCTATTTGGGCGGCATGGAGAGCGCGGTCGGAGCCGAAATCACCGGGAACACCGGCGATGGCTTCTGTGATGTGTCGCTGGGCGTTCCCGTCGGGAGGCGCGAAATCGCGTCGGTGGTATCGCAGGTTTTTCGATATGGGTTCAGAAGACTTGCGGAAGCACATCCCGAAACGGTAGTCATGAAATAACGGAATTTCCGAAAGGGGCTGAAATTATGGCACACAAAAAAGGTGCAGGTTCATCGACCAACGGCCGAGACAGCAATCCGCAAAGACTCGGCACCAAGAAATTCGACGGCGAGCTCGTCAAGGCCGGCAACGTCATCGTTCGCCAGCGCGGCACGCCGATCAACCCGGGCAAGAACGTCGGCATCGGCAAGGACGACACGCTGTTCGCCCTCGCGGAAGGCAAGGTGAAGTTCGCTCACCGCCTGAACCGCCACTGGGTCGACATCATCCCGGTCTCCACCGACCAGCACTGAGCTGATCCCGGGCGCGAAATGCGCCGATCCAGCCCTTCGACAGGGCCGGATCGGCGCATTTTGTCTTCCGCGTATTCCGAGCGGCTAAGGAATTCATCGCTGCACGCCGATATATTGAGTGAGGAGTAAAATTCGGACGAACCGGAGGTGGAAGCGATGTCTCTCCAGGAACTGCTTGCCCTTTACCGGCATGTTTCGACGGACTGCGGCAGCTGCCGTCGAATCGTTTCTCGCTACGAGCGAACGCTCACCCTCACGGACGCCGACCGCCGGCATCTCGAACACTGCATTATGCGCGCTGATGTCTGACAGGATGGTTCCGGCCCATAGGTGAGCCCCCGCAGGTCGGGGGCTTTTTCATTGCGGAAGAAACGAAACGGGCGATCCGGTTTTTCTCCGGATCGCCCAAGTTTCTGCCGCAGGGAATCAACGGCTCGTGGCAACGCCGTTTCGAAGCTTCAGATACTCGACCTTGGCGGCCTGGTATTCGTTGAAGGCTTTCATGATCTCGTCGGTGGATGCCTGCTGGGCCACCTTGAATTCGTAATTCTGCTTGGCGAAGAGATACCGTTCGTAAGCTTCCTGGAGGGTCATCGATCGTGTTGTGGTGGTGGTCGAGGTGGTTTTGGTTGAAGTCGTGGTAGTTTTCGTCGTGTTCCCCGATGGGAGATCGCCTATGCCGGGAACGTTGGCGGAAGTCGTGCCCGATGACGCGCCCGAGCCGCTCGACGTCGTCTTGGTCGTCGCCTGCGCGGTGACCTTGCCGCCGATCTTCTTGATTTCTTCCTGGGCGGCCTTGATGCGATCTGTGGTCGGGGGGTGAGTCGAAAAATACTTGGTCACCTTTGTCAGGGCATTGTCGCTGTTGATGCGGTTGAAGAAGGTGATCAGGCCGTTCGGATCGAACCCGGCCTTGCTGGAGTAATCGACGGCGCACCGGTCGGCCTCGTATTCGTCGACGCGGGAGAATTTCAGGTTGGCGAAATACGCGGCGATGGCCGCAGCTTTCTGGTATTTCTTCGCTTCATCGTTGACGGTCATCAGAGCGACGACCGCAGTCATGATCCCGGCCTTTTCCGCCTGACGGATACTGTGCTTCTTGTTCACATGGCCAAGCTCGTGAGCCACGACCGCCGCAAGTTCGTCATTCGTCGCGGCCGCTTTCATCAGGCCCTTCGTGACGTAGACATACCCGCCGGGAAGCGCGAACGCATTCAGCTCGTCGCTGTCGAGAACGGCGAAATGGTAGGTGAGTTCCTTCCGCTCACAGACCGGAACCAGTTTTTTCGCAACCGCTCCGAGCCGGTTGAGCATCGCGGCATCCTTGACGAAGCCGGGATCTTTCTTGAGGGCCTCGTGTCCTTCGGCGCCCGCCTTGTTCTCCCAGCTGTTTTCGAGTCCGCCGAAGACTTTGTCCCAGACGGAGGATTTGGCGGCTGCGAGAGCATCAGGTGACGAACCACCGAATGTCTGTTGAATCGCCGCATCGGCACGGTCGAGCGTGCCTGACACCTCACCCAGCAGGTCGCCGATGTTGAACGCGAAAGCAGGCACGGAGAGGCACACGAACAGACAGGCCAGCAAAGCATTGAGAGCAAAACTGGATTGGCGCCTCATCAAAATTCTCCTTCACTACAGCGAAATCTTCAGTATGTTCAAAATTTTAATGATAAACACGGAAAGCGTCAAATGTTCCAGGGCAAGCGCATGAGTTTCTTCGCACCGTGACGATTTCCCGTTCGCGCCGCGAGCATGTCGAGCGCGCATGCGAGATGGGAAAAACAAACTTGTTTCCACGGAGCTCCAGCGTCACATCGACTCAGCGGTTGTGAACAGATTCGCTTGCCTTGTGGTTGCGCCAGGGATATCAGGAGAGACGGAGAATCATCTCGACATGCGGAATGTTTTCTTCCAGGAACATGCCACCGCACTCCTCGAAACCAAGCTTCCGATACAGTCCCCGCACATATTCCTGCGCGTGAAGCCGTATCCGATGCATCTGGTGTCGGCAGCTCCAGTCGATGAAATACCTGATGATCGTGGTCGCCACGCCGGTTCGCCTGCTTTCGGGCAGGACGGCCAGCCGGCCGATCCAGGCGGTTCGTGCATCCATGGCATCGACAAAAAGCCTGGCGGCGGCAACCGGCACCCCGTCGAGGACGGCCAGGAGATGGACGGAACGATCGTCGGTCGCGTCCCTCTCGTGTTCTTCCGGGACCTTCTGCTCGTCGACGAACACCCGCCGGCGAATTTCGAAGACGGTCTCGAGATCTTTCGGGGAAACGGCTTCGCGGAGATCGATCCGTGAACGGAGCTTATCTACGGGCATTCTTTTCCGGTTTTTCAGGCTTCCTGCGGATGGCCACCAGGCGATAGACATCGAGAGGCTCCTTGCCCTTGACCTGCACGTTCTTCTCGACCTTGTATTCAAAGCGGTCCTGGAGCATGCCAAACGTCGTCGTATCGGTCACGATCTCGCCGTTCGCGGCGAGTTTCTCGAACCGGGCGGCGAGGTTGACCGCGTCCCCGATCGCCGTGTATTCCATGCGGCGCGCGGACCCGAAGTTGCCCGCGACCACGTCGCCGGTCGTGATCGAAATGCCGAGGCCGAGCGACCGCCCCTGAAGCAGGGGGGCATATTCCTGCAGGAACTCGAGGAAGATCTCCTGGAGACGGAATGCCGTGAAGGCCGCACGCAGACAGTCATCCGGTTTGGTGATGGGAGCGCCGAACAGCACCATCACGCCGTCGCCCATGAATTTGTCGATCGTCCCGTGGTTCCGCAGGATGACCTGAGAAGCGCGCTCGAACCAGCCGTTCAGGATCTGAACCAGCCCTTCGAGCGGAAGGACCGTCGTCATCGCCGTGAAGCCGCGCAGATCGGCAACCATGATCGTCACGCGCTGTCGCCTTCCGCCGACAGCCGCCCCAGTCGGGTCCTGTTCGAGTTCGGCGACGACCTCTGGAGCGACGTACCGGCCGAACACTTCCTTCAGGTCCTGCTGGCGCTTCTGGATCTCCGCCGTGGTCCTGATGGCCTGGTCACGCTCGGAAATGGCGACCTCGTGGCTCTGACAATTGTTGAGCGCCGACGCGAGCACGTAGCCGAACGTTCCGAGAAGCGAGCGGTTTTCGGTCCGCACCTCGTCGGCATCCTGGCGAACGACGTTCATGAGGCCGACAATCCGCCCCTTCACGGTCAGGGGCATCGCCATGAGCGATTCATGAGAACATGACGGAAGAATCGCCCGGATCGAGGGAAGCTGGCCCCGGCCATAGATGATGTTCGTGAGCCCCTTCTCGGGATCGTATTCGGTGATTCCCCAGAAGCTGGGCGGCACCTTGATCACGAGCCCGTCGAGCCGGTTCGAGGCGAACCCGACGGCCCGGGCGGGCCGCAATTCGTTCGTTGTATAGTCTGCAAGATAGATGACGGCCTGCTGCACCCGGAAATACTTCTGAAGAATCTGGAACGCCTGGTCGAACACCCGCTCCATGTTCGTCAGACACCCGAGCAGACTGAACTGGAGAAGCAGCTGGAAACGGTCTTCCCGTTCGTCGCGCTGCTGCTTTTCGAGCTTCTGATACCGAGCCAGTGGGACCGCGCCCGACGCGTTGAGGCTGTTGATGGCCGAGATCGCGCCGGCCAGAACCGACATCATGAACATCTCGAGCAGGAACTCCGCGGCGAGCCCCTTCCAGAGGCACAACCCGCCAAGGAAGAGGGTGCCCGGCACCAGGAGAATGGCCGCCACCGGGAGGAAGATATCGCCGCAGGCGGTCAGGACCCACGTCAGGATCAGCACATTACACAGACTCCGGGGGATATGCCAGACCGTTCCCCAGACAAGGACCGACGCAAGATCGATTAGCAGAGAGGCTCCGATACAAATCACCGGAATTCTGACGGTCGAATTGTCCCTGATGTTGGCGAAAAAACCTCGCAAGCCTGCAGGTTCAGGCGCCCCGGCAGGATTTTTTTTCTGTGGGGTTCCGGTTGGCGAGGCTGTTGGAAGCGTCGGGCTCGACACGGTTTTCTCTTCTCGAACGCAGAGTGCTTGGGCTTTCCAGCCCGAATTCACTTTATCCCAACACCCGGGGGCCTGTCAAAATCCATCCACGCCGGCCCCGGCGAGGAGGGCCCGCAACTCCAGCGCCCGGCTGAACGACGGATCGCAGGCAAGGCATCGTTTCAGCGCCTCCGCGGCTTCAGTCAGATGTTCGCACCGCGCGGCCGCAACGGCGAGGTTGTAGAACAGAACGGCCGAGGATGCCGGCTCCCGGGCGGCGACGGCAAGATGGTCGTATGCCTCCGGCCATCGCGACAGGCGGGCATACGCTTCGCCGAGATGCGCTTTCAGCATGCGTTCCTGGGAACCGGTCTTGGTCCGAACGGCTTCGAGCAGACGTATCGTGGCCGTTGCATCGCCATCCTGCATCATCAGGCTGGCCATCCAGTGCAGGGACCTGATAACACGCCCGCCCTCCGGTGTCTCCCGCGCTCTTCTCATCTCGGCGAGAGCCGCTGCGCGATCCGCCGGAGATGCCGGAAAAACGTCCGTGACGATCCATCGATCGGGCCTCGCCGCGGAGAAGGTCCGGCCTTCCCGTTCCAGCCATGGGCTTGTCGAGGCAAGGTAGACGAGAGCCGTGTCATCCCACCAGACTAGCTTCCAGTCAGAGCTGAAGGCGATCCGCCGCAGGAACTCACGCCAGGGATCCGAGGCATTTTCGGGATACGGCAGAATGATGGTGTCGATCTTCGCGTCGGCACTCAAACGGCGCCATGCGCCGTCGTCGACGACCGCCTTGAGATACCTCTCGACTCTCTGCCACGGCATCGTCTGGAACATCGCGCTCATATAGGGCATCCTGCGGGGGGCGGATGCGGAATGAACGCAGGGATTGTCGTAGAACGCGATGAAGTTGCCCCACATATCGTGCGAGAACAGGCGTCGGCCGAGGCCGTTACGTGTCAGGAACCGGAGTGCCGCATCGGGAAACTCGCCGGCGGAGTCGTAGGCGTCGGCCGGCGCCGCACAGCCTGCCGGATGCGGACGGGAACAATGTCCCGGCAGGAACACCGACGGCGCGAACAGCAGCACGGCAGCGATTCCGAGAATCCCCGCGACCGCGTGCTTCGGCGATGCTTCTCCCTCCGCTTCGTTCGGGGATATCTCGCCCGGTATTCCCGCAAGAAACGGAACGAGGACGACGGCGGAGGTTATGATATATCTTACGCTTATAAAAGGCAATATTATAAAGGCCGCGGCGGAAAGCGTCTCGGGATCGATGAAATTCCGTTTCCTGAACACCCGCATGAGAATGGCTGCCCACGCCAGGAGGATGAGCAGATTCCTGGAGCTTCCGTACGGTTCGAACGTCATCGGCACCAGTTCGACGTTCCAGAACCCCAAGTTCCTGATCATCCGTTCGCCTTCGTAGTAGGAACCAGCCTGGCCGACCAGGTGCGATCCGGCCGGGGACAGCGCGGCGGCCGTCACGAGAACAATCACATATAGCGCATGATATTTCCAGTCATCCGTCTTCAGTTTCGTTCCAGAGCGGTCCGGAACGAGCCAGATCAACGCATACACGATGCCGAAGAGAATCTCGATGTGGCAATTCGCCCAGAGCAGGGCGGCCGGAACGAGGCAGACCGCCCCACGGAGTCCCGGCATGCGCACGAGCAGGGTCATCAGGGCGAGCCCGGCAACGGATACGAGGTGCGGACGAGGCTCGAAGCGTGTCGATGCGGCGGCGAACCCGAGAAGAAGAAGGGCCGGCGCAAGATGCCGCGCGAGAGGAGACGTTCCCGCCCGACGCCACGAAGCGACGCCCACGAACAGGAACGCCGCGAGAATCAGCACTCCTCGCAGGAGATCGATGCCTGCGTAGCCGCCCCAGCGCCAGACGGTCTGAACCACCACCCCGAACAGCCACTCGTAATTCGGAAAAAACCTGGGCGCGACGTCGGGCAGAGGGATCAGCCACCGGTCGGCATGAGGAACCCCCCCTTCAGCCAGGATCGCCCCGCCGTTCATCAGGTGGAACCATACGTCGCACCCCATGGTCAGGCCGATACAGCCGAGGGCCATCGCGACCGCCGCGATAAGCCAGAGCATCGTCGGAACGAGCCTTGTCATTCGATTCATCGCCGTTCAGAGTAGCCTATGCCGGAGGATTTTGCACTCGTCATTTCTCCGGGCAAGAGGTATCATGAGGCAATGAGCGCCGAGCACGGCACCAGCCGCCACGAGAGGACGAGTCTGGCGATCCAGGCCGTGATTCTAATCCTTTCAGCCTGGATCGGCCTCGAAGCCTGGATCGATCATCGCGAGCACCAGGCCCGGCAGGCTTTTGCCGCCCGGGCTTCCGACCGGGTGACGGAGCTTGCGGCAAGCTCGAATCCCGATCTGTATGCCAGGGCGACCCTGCTTCCCCTTCTGAGGCTCGCCGACGCGACGGCCGACAGACTCAGGCAGATGGCCGGCCGACGCGGAATCACGACGGCATTCTACCGGTACGACGCCGACGGCCGTCGCATCGATATCTCTCCCGCGAACGCAACGAACCTGTGGCTGATGGACCGGCTCGCACGCGCCCTGACGACCGGAGACGAGCGACTCGTAGCGGAGTATGGAAAGCAGATCGACCGCAAACTACCCTTTCTGATCGGCGAGGGGCGCGACCTGGTCTGGCTGAGGAACGAGCGTGGCCGGCTCATCGAGGTGTTCAGCGACAAAGGGAAGGGCTACGTCGCCTGGAACGCCGATGCGAAAGGCGTCAGAATCCTTCACTGTCTCACGACTCCGACGGAAGCCGAATTTTTCAACCTGCTCCTTCCGCCCGGCGGCAAACGCGACATCCTGATCGCGGGCTTCGGCCGCACCGGCGAGGACATCGTGCTGCAACGCGGCAGGCTGATCGATCCGCTGGCCACGCGGGCTTACAAAACGATTTCCGCCGAAGGACACTCCATGAGCGGCATGCATGGCGGCTTCCACTGGGAATTTCTCGAAACATCGGACGGGCGCATCGTTTACGGTGCGTTCGAACCGCCCGCCTCCCGGGAAGAATTCGTCCGGCTCGCGGTGAGATCCCTGGCCGTCGCGCTCCTGATCATCTCTCTCCTCGTCCTGACCGGTTCGAACCGAACGACGCGCCTGCGACTCCGCTTTCTCCTGGTGATGCTGTTTCTCGCATCGACTTCGATTCCGCTGTTCAGCATCATGGTCGGCTCAATCGACGTGGTGGACATGTATCAGGACGTTCTCGGCACGCGGGTCAAAGCCGCGCAGGACGAAGCGATCCGGAATCTCTCACAGGGATTCAACGGACATCTGGCGTCAGCCACCACGGCGATGAGGCCGTATATCCAGCGGGCAGCCGACGCGAGCGGAACCGCCGACGGAGCCGCCATTCTCCGTTCTCTCCGGCGCGCGAAGCTCGCAGACTGGCTGCAGCTCCGCGATGCAGCCGGACAGCTGGTGTATTCCTCGACGCCCACCGGACCGACCGACCGTGAGACCCTGCTGATGAGCATGGCCCGCAGGGCTATCGAGCGGTATGAGCCGGCACGGCTCTCCGAAAAGCCATACAAGGGAAACTCCCTCACCGACCAGATGGTACGGCGCGACGACATGGGTTTCTCGACGCTGATCAGCCAGAACAAGCGGGTCCAGCTGGTCCAGTCAGGCTCGAACAAGATTCTGTATTATCTCGCCGCGCTCCCGCGCGGCAAAGGCGAAGTGGCATACATGGAGACGCGCCTTCCCCTCGCCACGGCGGTCAAGACCTATCTCCGACGGAAAGCCCTTCAGCGACAGGAGTTCGACGGGGGCTGGATCCGGTTCTTCGCCCTCGACATGCAGAAGAACACCTGGCCGCTTCCACCGCCCCGCTCCCTCGCTCGCGGCCTTTCGAAACTTGCCATGGCAAGCTGGATCACCGACCGCCCCCAGACATCGCGTCTGTCGATCGGTGGGAAGGGCGGATTCGCCGTCTGCATCGCCAGTCCGAACCTCGCGGACCATTGCCTCATCGCCTACTACGCGGACGACCGGTACGTCGACCGCATTCGCCGCCTCTGGCGCGATATCGTCGCGACCGAGGCTGCGTTCCTCGTCATGCTCGCCATTCTCGCCTTCGGCATCGCAAAACAGCTTCTGAAACCGCTCCAGGAGATCGAAGGCGCCGTCCAGGCACTGTCGGCACGCAATTTCGACAAGCGCCTCGAAGTCGTCGGAAACGACGAGATGGCCCGCCTGTTCCAGACATTCAACGAGATGATGGCCGAGAGCCGCGAACTCCAGGTCGCCCGCAACGTCCAGGAAGGGCTCGTTCCGACGAAGTTTCCGGACATGCCGGGCTATTCAATAGCAGGAAAAATTTTTACAGCTTCAGATCTGAGCGGAGACTGTCTCGACGGCTTCCGCCTGCCGGACGGCCGGTTCGCGTTTCTCGTCGGCGACATCACCGGCCACGGGGTCGCGGCGGCGCTGTTGATGGCTTTTTCCCGCGCGGCGACATTCCACTGGAGCCAGTCGGAAAAGCTGACATCGAGCGATTTCGCCGACACCCTCGACACGCTTCTCAAGCGCCAGCGTGACGCGCGACGCTTCATGTCGGCCATCTGCGGCATTCTCGACCCGGTCAGCCACGAGATCGAGTTCATCACCTGCGGCCATCCCTATCCCGTCTTCATCGATGCCTCAGGAAAGCCCCGTCTCGTCGGTTCCCCGATGCTTCCGCTCGGTCGCGGGAAGAAACCGGCCGTCAGGACACTCGAAAAGGTTGTGATGAGCCCGGGCACGCGCATGCTGATCGCGACGGACGGCTTCATAGAAGCGCTCGACGCGGGGCAACACCCCATCGGCTTCGAACGTCTGCAAGAGTGGGCCGCCGAGCTGTCCACGGACCGCGCGGAGGAGTGGATCGCACGCATGATGCACCGGGTCGACGAGGTCAGCCCACCGCCGCGGCTCGACGACACGACCATCTTTGCAATCGTCAGGCAGCCGGGAATGAAGGAGGATCGGCATGAAAACGGCTGAATCCGGCTTCGGACGGCTCGCCCTGCTCGCGTTCGGTATTCCCCTCCTGATCCTCGCCGTCATCGGCAACCACACCCTGGGCCGTTTCGAGGACAGCGCGGACCGGCTGCGTCTCGAAACCCAGGAACGGAGCCTGGACAGCATCGTGGCGGCGACGGCCGAAAACGAGTATATCCTCGCCTGCCTCAGAGAACGGGCCCGCCTCATCCGGCAGTCGGGTCTCGAAAACGCCGACCTCAGGAACGCTTTGCAAGCCGCTTCTCGCAGAGACGGTCTCGGCGTCAGTCTGTTCCTGTACGACAGCAACCGGCTGGTGTTTTCGGCGGGCTCCCTCCAGGCCGGCTCGCTGTTCGAGCGGCTGATGGAGCTCCTTCACAGGGATGGCGAAGCGTTTCTGGCCGGTCAGCGCGCCGTGAAGGACGATCTGATGGCGATGTTCGGGCCGGGCAACCGTCTCGAGCTGATCAAACGGTCGCGCGGCCTTCTCAGCCGTTTTGGCCGGCCAGGCAAGAGCCGTGGAGCCTATTTCTGGAACGAGTATCCCGATGGAACGTCTCTGTTCGCACTCGTCCATCGGGTTCCCGAGGCCGCCGACCGCTTCAGACGCGTCAGACAGCGAGCCGGCATGACCTGGTCCGGCTTCGCCCTGCCCGGGAACGACCGATGGCTCCCACCCCCGAACACCCCGGATCAGGACATGAAGATCGCCTGGGAAAAATGCCGCTCGACCGGCCGTCTCCAGGTCAGGCACGCTGACCTCGAATGGGTGTTCTGTCAGAGCCAGCAGGAGCTGGTCTGGTGCGTCGCCTCCCCCGTTCCCGCCGGGTCCTCGGCACCCGCGATCAGGAATCTCGTCATCACGGCATCGGCGGTGTCGGCCCTGCTTCTGCTGACGTGGTTGTTCGCCAGCGCGGGCATCCGGCCAGGGCCGGACATCATCCGCCTGATCGAGGCTCTTCCACTTCGGCTCAGGCTCACCCTTCTGTTCGTGATGGCGACGGTCCTTCCGCTCGGCCTCGCCTCGATCATCGGCGGCATCGGCGTCATGGATCGCATCGAGGTTCTCACCGTCGAATCCGACCGACAGGCTCTCGGACGTCTCCATCGCTACGAGCACGGGGTTTCCTCCTACCTCGAGAAGTTCCGCGTCATCGCCGAGCGGCTTCGCGATCATCCCGCCATTCGTGAAGGCCGCATCGAATCCCTCGGTCCGATGCTGTCGAAGCTCCAGGAACAAGACGCGTTCCAGGACCTCGAAGTCCGCGACCACCAGGCCAGGCCCCTCTTCTCGACGATCGATGCCCAGGTCAAGGGAAGCAACCAGGCGATCGAGATGTTCAGCCGCACCGCGGTCCGCCGGTATGCTCCCGCCCGCGGTCTCCAAGCGGACAAGGTTACAGCCTCGGAACTCATCGGCGAAGCCATTCTCTCGTCGGACGACGTGGGTCTCGCCTCGATGCTGCGCTCGCGCGGCAAGGTCTGGACGTTCAGAATGGGGACGAACCCCACCCTCTGGTTCTGGGACGTCTACCCCGACCAGGCAACAGGGCCGGCCTTCATCTGCCTGACGCACCAGCTCGAATGGATCTACGGCCGGTATATCAACGCCCTCGTCGCGAAACGGGTTTCGGAATCGGCACCCAGGCCGGTCATCATGCGCTACGGCAGCAGCATCGCGAACGATCGCCCGCGGCCGGCGATTTCCGGCGCCGACCGTCTGGCCCTGCGGAACGCTGCCATCCGCAGCCAGGAGTCCGGTCGCGTGTTGTCCCGGACGATCCGACTGGCAGACGGCATCTACCGCGCGGTGATCAAGCCCGAAACCGCCCTGGGAAGCTACATCCTGGCGGACCTCATGCCGATCGAGGAGCAGCTCCGCGCGCTCGCCCCCATCCGTAACCGACTGAAGCTCACTGCAGCCATGGCCCTCGTGCTGTCTCTTCTCGCGGCGTCGCTGATCGCGTCGCTGTTCATCGTTCCGATAACCGACCTGGGCGAGGGCATCAGCGCCATCCGCCGCAGAGACTCGGCGTTTCGCATCCCTCTCCGCCGCCCGGACGAGTTCGGAGCCGTCGCATCGGCCTTCAATCGCCTTCTGAGCGAGTTCAAGGAACTCGAATACGGCCGTATCGTCCAGGAAAGTCTTCTTCCCGCCGTCACGGATGCGCCGGAAGGGTATGAGATCAGCGTCATGCGGCGTTCAGCGACCGATCTCGCCGGCGATTATTACGATGTCGTCCGTCTGTATGACGGAAAATTCGCGATCGTGCTCGGGGACGTGACCGGTCACGGCATCGCGGCGGCCCTTCCCATGGCCATGGCAAAGGCGACCGTCGAATATGAGACCATCTCGCGCTGGGGGTATCCGGGCCCGCTGTTGGCGCGTCTCAACGCCCTCTTCAACCGGGAGCTCAAGCCGCGTCAGAAGTTCATGACGATGGGGTGCATCCTCCTCGATCCCGTCACCCACACCATCACGTTCGACAACTCGGGTCATCCATATCCTATGATATATAGTCATTCAGACAAGCGTTGTTCCGAGATGGTCCTTCCTTCTCCACCCCTCGGAATACGGGCATCGCGCACCAGCAAGCCCGTCTCGCGCGTCATACAAGCCGGTGACGTCGTCCTCCTGTACACCGACGGAATCATTGAATGCACGGGACGCTCGACCGGCGAAATGTTCGGCTACCCCGCGCTCATGAAGCTGCTCGAAACGTGCGCCGAGACTCCCGGGCTTTCGTCCGGCCAGATCCTCGAACGCATTTTCGCGACACTCGACGAGTGGCGTGTGGACGGCCCGCTCGCGGACGACATCACCCTGCTCCTTCTGCGGCGAAACGCCTGAGAAAAGGCGCGGATTCAACAGATCCCGACATGCAAACAGGGCGCCCATTCGGGCGCCCTGTGCGTGAGGACGAATGTGCTCAGTTGCCGGCGGCAGGGGCGGGTGCCGGAGCATCGGCGGCCGGAGCGTCGGCCGGGGCCGCTGCGGGAGCGGGAGCGGCAGCGGTCTTTTCGGTGAAGGATTCGACCTTGATGGCGGCCATGGGATGCTTCTCGTTGGCGGGAAGCAGTTCGCCCTTCACGGTGACTTCCTTGCCGGCCAGCTTTTCGAGGTCGCCCATGATCGTCTTGTTGCCCTTCACGGGAAGGAGTTTGAACACGTCGTTTCCTGCCTTGAGGGTGACGGTGTTGTATTTTTCGTTCTTCTCGGCCTGCTTCACTTCGATCGTTCCGGTCTTTTCGACGATTTCGCCTTTGACCTTGGTCTCGACGGCCGGCTTGGCAGCCATCGCCGAGAACGGAACGCCGCCGATGAGCGCCGCAACGAGACCCGTGACAAGAACCAGCTTCTTCATATGAACATCTCCTGTTTTCATCAAACCAAAAGTATCGCCCCTTACTCGGAGCGTGCCGGGTACATACGCCCGAAAAGCCGTACAGTCAAGTCAATCGACCGGAAGGGCGCAGGAATGGTCGAACCGCTTCCGCCCGATGAACCGACCGCGGCCTGGCGTTCCTTTCCAGATGCCGTTTTCCACGATGATCTCGCCCCGGGAAATTGTCATGACCGGCTTTCCGAGAACCGGCCGGCCCTCGTAGATCGAGTAATCCGTCGCCATGTGCAGGCCGGTGGCCGCCACCGTCCATTCCGCCGCGGGATCATACAGCATCAGGTCGGCGTCACTTCCGGGGAGCAGGCTGCCCTTTGTCCCATGAAGCCCGAAGATGCGCGCCGGAAGCGCGGATATCGCCCGCACGAGAAGTCGGGTCGGAACACCCCGTTTTCTCCCCTCGGAAAGGAACAGCGCAGGCATGGTCTCGACGCCGGGAAGCCCCATCGGGAGAGTGCCGATCGAGCCGCCCCAGGTGTTTTTTGCCGCCCTGGTGAACGGGCAGTGATCGGTCGCAACCACTTGTATATCTCCTGATTTTATATATTTCCATATTTCTTCGGGCTGGCCGACAGGCCGTATCGGCGGGCAGCAGGAGTAAAAATGCCCGTCTGTTCCTTTCAGCAGCGAATCGTCAAGTGTCAGATACTGGGGGCAGGTCTCGCCGTACAGCTTCACGCCCGACCGTCGCGCCCGGGCGATCTCTGCCGCCCCGTCACCCGACGAGGTATGGACAATATATGCGGCGGCGTCGGCGGCCCGTGCGAGATCGGCGATCCGCCGGACCGCCTCGGTTTCCGTGAAGACCGGCCTCGTCAGCGGCAGGGTCTGGATTCCCGTCATGCCCTTCGCCTGGAACTCGTCACACAGCCTGTCGATGACGGCCCCGTTTTCGGCATGGAAGGTCGGGAGAATTCCCAGACTCCTGCACCGGCGCATCGCCTCGAAGACAGCGCCATCGTCGAGCATCAGGCCGGATTTCGCGTAGGCGGTGAACATCTTCAGGCTCGTCAGACCGAACCTGGCAGCCCATTCGAGGTCATCGATCACCTGCGCCGTGAGACGGCCGATACAGGCATGAAGGCTCCAGTCGATGACCGACTTCCCGTCGGCTGCCCGGAACCGGCGCTCGAAGCTGGCCCTGAGCCCTTCGTCGCCCTGCTGGGCCGTGAAATCGATCATCGTCGTCACGCCCCCGAACGCCGCCGCGCGGCTTCCGCTCTCGAAATCATCGGCCGACACCGAGCCGGCGAACGGAAGCGACATGTGCACGTGCGCGTCGATCGCACCCGGCATCAGCCACTTCCCCGACGCGTTGATTTCTCTTCGACCGGGCAAACCAGTTCCGACCGCCTCGATTTTTTCGCCGTTCACCGCGAGGTCGGCGTGCCATTCTTCATAGCCGTTCATGAGAAGAGCGTTTTTGATGACCAGATCGTACATACTGCCTCCTGATTGGGTCGGAATTGTCCGCCACCACCCTACCCGCCCGCCCGCCGTCTGGCAAGCGGTTGCGATCGTCGTCTCCGAATGTGATACAATATCCTCGGAATACCGGCGGAACGCTCCGCAGATCATATCTCACCGGAGGAACGAAATGGAATTTCATGACCGCGTAGGCGCGCAGGAAGCCTCCTGGCCTGAACAGCAGCAGCGAAAGGCGATGTGGACGGGAATGTCCCAGTCGACCTTCATGTCCCGCGTTCTTCCCTATTTCGGCGGCGGTCTCATTCTCACCGCCCTCGGCACGGCCTTCGGCAAATCGATGGGAACGGGCTTTCTGCTGTTCGCCATCCTCGCCAACTTCGGTCTGTATTTCGCCCTGCTCTGGAACCGCCACACGCCAGGCCTGAACGTCGCCCTGTTCTACGGATACACGTTCATGAACGGCATGCTGCTCGGTCCTCTCGTCGCACTGGCAAACGCCATCAACCCGTGGCTCGTCGTGCAGGCGCTCGGCCTCACGGCGGTCGGTTTCTTCGCGATTGCCGCGTACGTCATGTCGACAGGCAAGGATTTTTCCGGTCTCGGGCCGTTCCTGATCTCGGGCCTGATCGTCGTCATCGTCGCCGGCATCATGAACATCTTCATCGGCGGCTCAGGACTCGGGCTCGGCATCTCGATCCTCAGCGCGGTGCTCTTCATGGGCTTCACGGCCTACGACATGAGCAACATCATGCTCAAGTTCCGCGACGAGGAGTACATCCTCGCGACGGTCGAGCTGTATCTCGACTTCGTCAACCTGTTCGTCGCCCTTCTGCGGATCCTCATCCACATCGCCGCATCAAACCGCGACTGACGACCATTCGCAATTCTCTCGGGGGGCGGGTTTGAAACCCGCCCCTCCGCTTTTTTCGGGAAAATTATTCTGTACACCTCGCGATGGAATTCCGGTGTTAAGAGAACCCGCATTCCTGCCGACAGTACCGACGGCACGATGATGTGAAAGGGAGGAATGCGACCCATGCACGCTGATACATTGTTCATCGGGTTCATTTCGGGGTTGGTCTCCGGTTTCATCCTTCTGCTGGGAGCGTGGGTGTTTCTCCTGCCGCGCGTCCCAGCCCTGCTGCGACGCGAAGCGCTGCGCGACCTGACACATTACGGTCGCGATGCGGGAAGGCATGGCCTTGGGATGATCCTGTCGTGGCTGCGGCCCGGTAAGTAGGGCCGAGCGCAACGCGTCACCCCGGGGTCGTCGGATCCCGGGGTGACGTTGCATTCTCCGGGGGTTTGGAGTACAGTTTCTCGCATGCCGGAACAGCCAGCCCCCTCGTATCTCGAATCGTTCATCTTTTGCGGCCTCTGTTTCACTCCGATGAAGCGCGAGGGCGACTCGTTCGCCTGCGCCGCGGGCTGCCCGACCGCCGTTCCGGTTTCATCCATGGAAGAACTCGTCTGGAAGGAAATCGGCGCTTTTCTCTCCGTTCCCGAAGGAAGGAAAGCGGCGGCGGCGCATCTTGGCCAGAAGCTGGCCGCGTCCGATGTCAGGCGCATTTTCCACGATATGAACACCTTCGCCGAGTTTTTCCCGCTCGAGGAAAAGCGCCGGTTTGCCGAAGCCCTGCTCGAAAAGGTCGACGTCATGTCACCCAAGTCCGTGCATATTCACTTCCGGCTCTGATCCGCATGGCAGCGCCTCCCTCAAAATCCCTTCTTCGCGAAATCGTCGGACGGCTTCGCAATCGCAATTTCCGCTCCGGCCTCGAAATGTTCAAGACGCTCTTCGGCCCCGATCGTCCCCCAACGGGTGATTCCCTCGGCCAGATTCTCGACGAGCTCAATCCCCAGGAATTCCCCGAGCAGGCCTTCGAGGTCATGTCGCTCGCCTGCTCCTGGGTCCCGGATGACAAGGATTTCACGACGGTCTTCGAGAATATCCGGAAGACCTACTACGACAAGCTCGTCACCAAAGCCAGCCTCGCCTTCCAGAACGCGAAACAGAAGGCGAAGAGTTTTGCCGAGCGCAGTCAGGCCGTCGACTCGATCGCCCGCATCAGACTCGAAGAAGAAAACAAGCGCACCATCGAAGAGATGCTGGAAGCGTGCCGCATGGATTTCGAAAAGGCCGTCAGCCTGCTGCCCGATTCCATCGCGGCGTATTACGGCCTTTTGCGGTTCTACAAACAGATGGAGAACGAGGAAAAAACGGCCGAGCTCCGGCAGATCGTCCGAAAGATCGAGACGACAGGCCGGCTTCACGACATCGTCGAGAAGGAAACGTTCTCCCTTCCGCCCATGGAACCGATCGAGATGCCGTCGACGCCGCAGCTCAGTCCCGAACAGGAACTTCAGCACATCGAAGCCATCTATAACGACCGAGACTTCGATTCCGCGCTGACGGCCGTCGAGCGGCTTCTCATCCAGGAGCCCTCCCTGCTGCCGGCCCTCCAGTTGAAAATCCGCATCTTGGTCGCCAAACGGCAGTTTCACCCGGCGAAAGCCACGCTGAAGCACGCGTTCGAGGTCGACCCCGTGAACGAGACGACCCGGAAAATCCAGGTCGATTTTCTCGAGACCAAGCTCAAGACGCTCTCACGCATCGCCGACGTGTTCATCACCAAAGCCCTCAGGCTCGGCCCATCGCTCGGCCGCGAGTATTTCCGGAAAGCGTGCAAACTGCTCGAACAGGCGGTTGTGATCGCCCCCGACGAGCTGTCGCTCCTCGATCAGCTGTATACCTGTTACATGTATCTCGAAGACGAGCAGCGGGCCGCGATCGTCAGACGCGACATCGCCCTGATCAACCCCAACTACGTCACGACGATCGCCCGGCTCAGAAAATCCTCGCTCTGTTTCCTGGCCGGGTATGCCTACGACGAAGCCCCCGAATCTCTCGAACCGTTCAGGCGCGTCCGCAGGAACCTCCTCCGGACACTGGCCGGCCGCCTTCTCGTCACCTGGTACATCCGGCTCTCCCCGGTTCTCGTCGACACCGCGCGCCGCTTTCACATTCCGAAGGCGCTGTTCCGAGTGCTTCTGTTTCCCCTTCTGGAAACGGCCCGCAGGCTTGCCCGGACGCCATGACCGGCATCCTCCCGTTCCCGTCCGACGCCTACGGCATCACCTCGTCGATACCGATCGAGGTGCCGCTCGCCGCGGGCCGCCGTGTGCTCGACCTGAACAATCGGTTCGTGCTAGCGGCGGGGGCCCTCGAGTATGTCCGCAAGGCCGAAACCGCCGGCTATCCCAGGACCTGCTGCGCCTGGATTCGCGGTTTGTATGGGTTCATCAGAACGGCCGGCGTCAGGCGCGTCATCTTCGTCACGGGCGGCGACTGTTCCAACACGCACGCAATGATGGAAACGCTCGGCGAGGAGCTCGACGAGCTGCAGACGTTCGCCTACCCGCCCGCCCGCGACCGGACCGGGCTGTCGAACGAAATCGACAGGTTCTGCGGAGCATTCGGCGTTTCCCGTGGGGCGGCCGAGGAGGTGGGGATGCGCCTGGCCCCGATCAGGGCATCTCTCGCTGAACTGGACCGCATGACGTGGGAGGACGGCCTCGTGACAGGGGAGGAAAACTTCCAGTGGCTGGTTTCCTCGTCGGATTTCGATGGAGACCCGGCACTCTTCGCGATGCGACTCGAAACGTTTCTGAACCAGGCTAAGCGCCGCTCTCCGCTTCCCGCCGGACCTCGGCTCGGCGTGCTCGGCGTGCCGCCCATCCAATCCGACCTGCTCGCTTTCGCCGAGAAGCTCGGCGCGAGAATCGTCTTCAACGAAATTCCCCGCCAGTTCGCCCTGATGGGCCCGGCAACCGATCTCGCCACGCGGTATCTCGAATTCACCTATCCGTACGGCGCCCAGCCGCGGATGGAGGATATCGCCGCCGAAACGGCACGCAGGCGGATCGACGGGTTGATTCATTACACGCAGGCTTTCTGCCACAGGCAGATCCATGATATCCTGCTGCGACGGAAGCTCGGCATCCCGATTCTCACGATCGAAGGCGATGCCCCGGGCCCCTGCGATGCCCGAACCCGTCTGCGCGTCGAGAGCTTCATAGAAATCCTTCAGGAACGGCGTTCATGATCAGAGCGTTATATAATCATAGATATACCATTATCGGTCTTTCGATTCTGGCGAGTTTCGCCGGAGGAGCCGCGTTCACCGGGTTCGCACAGACGTCGAACGCAAGCGCACCGAAAGCCGTCTTCTCCGCGGACAATCCCCCCACCGACGATACGTATCTGAGCATAGGGCTCTTCGAGCGGCGTGATATGACCACCCTCCGCATCCAGGCGATGCTGGGCGACTGGAAGATGCGGCTTCTTCCGCGCCCCGTCGCGAGCGGCTCCGAACCGATTTTGTCCGAAGAGGTAGTCGAGCCGATTCCCGAGGGTGAGGACATCACCATTCTTCTGACGGGCAAGGGAATCACGGTCAATACATCATCCGGCAAGGAGCTGGCCGAAGGCTACACGCGATGCGATCTCGATGGAGGCGCCACCCTGCTCGTGGAAACGTCGAACCGTCCGCCGATCATCCTCGCCGGACCGATCGGCATCACCTGCCACGAAAAAACGCTTTCCTTCATTCACCGCGTTTCCCTCGGAAGATACCTGACATCGATCGTATCAGACCTCACGCCGTCTTCCGAACCCGAGGCGATCAAGGCGGCGGTCATCGCGGCCCGTTCCCAGGTCGTCCGCAAGCTCCTGGAAAACCGGCACGCGACTGATTCGTTCGACCTGTGCGACGCCTCCCACTGCGCGCCGTTCACAGGTGAAGCCCATGCCCGGGAGCTGGTTGCGCTCGCCACGAAGCTGACGGCCAACGAACTCATGGTCCACGCGGGAAAGCCGATCAACGCCAGGATGCAGCACACCTGCGGTGGCAAAGTGTCGAGTATGAAGGATGTATTCGGCATCGACGACCCCAACCACGTGGCGCTCGACGACAAGCTCGATCCCAAGGGCTCGGAAAACTGCTTCCACAGCCCGGCCTTCAACTGGATCAGGGATTTCACCCTGGGAGAAATTGCCGACTTTCTCTCGATGACCTATTCAGCGGGGACCGAGCGTATCTTTCTCCGGTGGGAGCCCGCGAAAGTCGACGCCGCCGGCCGCATCACAGAAATTCTTCTTCAGGGGAGTCGCACGAAGAAACTCCGGGGAACTGTCTTTCTGAACGATGTGTACGATTACCTGGGCCCGAACTCGATCCGGAGCATGAAATTCACGGCCGAGCCGATGCGTCGGGCGATCGTCTATCGCGGCCAGGGAAGCGGCGACGGCGTCGGCATGTGCCTGTACGGCGCCGACGGGCTCGCGCGCAAGGGATACGACGCATACCGCATCCTGCAGTTCTATTACCGCAACGTCGAGTTCAGAAAGAACGGCGTGTTGATCGAGGTTCCGCCGCCCATCTCCTCCGGAACGCCCCGCCAGACAGGACGGCAACCCTGATCAAACGGGCCTGCGATCACAGGTCGACGGTAATTTCGTAACTCAGGATCATCGTCAGCACCGTGGCGAGCATCAGCGGCATGCCGGTCATGAGAAACCTCCACGTCTTTTTTCCAGATATCGGCATATCCGGGAAATCCGCGAGTGATTTCCGCTCGATACGGCCAATGTCGCATTCCCGTTCGTGGTGAGCCTGCCGAAGGACGAGAGGTTTTCACCCCTTTCGGCAAGCTCGGGCCAGACATCGACAAAACGGTTGGTTGTCGTTCTGCAGTGGGCAATGATAAACGGGCGCCGTTGACACGCCGATTCCCCGCCGCTAGAATGGCACAAAAAGGTGGGCAACATGGACAAGAGACTGATTCTGGTTACCGTTCCGAACCGCGACGTCGCCGAACGCATCACGAGCGCCCTGCTTTCCGAGCGGCTCGTGGCCTGCGTCAGCATCGTTCCCGGCATCGAGTCGCACTACATCTGGGAAGGCCGCACCGAGACGAGCACCGAGCTGCTGCTGATGATGAAGACCCGCATCGACCTGTTCGACGCTGTCCGCGACAGGGTCGTTTCCCTGCACCCCTACCAGGTGCCCGAGATCGTCGCCCTTCCGATCGACCGCGGCTCGCTCCCGTATCTCCAGTGGATCGACGACGTCGTCGGTCCGCCGCGGGGCGATCGCTGATCTGAACTCTGAAAAGGCAGGCTGATGGCCCGGGAATACATCCTCAGGAACACGCCGGGCGAGCCCCAGCCCGGACCCGCTCGTGCGTCGGGTATCGACTATGCCTCTGAACTGAACCCGGCCCAGCTCGAAGCGGTGATGACCCTGAACGGGCCCATCCTCTGCATCGCCGGGGCCGGCTCGGGAAAGACCCGCACGCTTGTCTACCGCGTCGCGCGGCTTGTCGAGACCGGCGTTCCTCCCGAATCGATCCTGCTTCTCACCTTTACGCGCAAGGCCGCGACCTCCATGCTCGACCGTGCCGCCGCGCTGGTCGGAAGCGGCACGCGCAGGATCGCGGGCGGCACCTACCACGCGTTCGCAAGCCAGGTGCTCCGGCGCCACGGGGCGGTTCTGGGCCTCACGCCGTCGTTCACCATCCTCGACGAAGGCGACGCCGCGGACATCATCAACCTCATGCGCGCCGAGCTTGGGGTGAACACCCGCGAAACGCGGTTCCCTCTCAAAGGCACCCTTCAGGACATGCGCTCGGCGGCGGTCAACCACGGAGTTAGTATAGCTGATGCTATAAAATCGAGATATCCTCAATTCGTCGAGCATACGGCGGAGATCGAACGGATTCTCGCAGACTACGATGCCTACAAACTCCGGCACCAGATGCTCGATTACGACGATCTCCTGATCTTCCTGCTCAGGCTGCTCGAGGAGCAGCCGGCCGCGCGCGACGCGCTCCGGGCAAGATACCGCCACATCATGGCCGACGAATACCAGGACACGAACAAGCTTCAGGCGAACATCACCGTGCTGCTCGGCGGCGGCTCGCGCAACGTCATGGTCGTTGGGGACGACGCGCAGAGCATCTACTCGTTTCGCGGCGCCGATGTCGGCAACATCCGGACGTTCCCGGAGCGGTTCCCGGACTGCCGCTTGATCCGCCTCGAGCGGAACTACCGCAGCACCGCCCCCCTGCTCGCCTCGACGAACCGTCTGATGGAACATGCGAAGGAAGGGTTTGCCAAGCGTCTCTACACCGAACGTACGGGCGGCTTACAGCCCGTTCTCGCCGTCAGCTCCGACGAGGCCGAGCAGTCAGCGTTCGTTGCCCAGCGAATCCTGGAACTGCGCGAGGAGGGAATCCCGCTCGACCGCATCGCGGTGCTGTTCCGCTCGTCGTATCACGCGTTCCAGCTCGAGCTCGAGCTTCGGCGCAGGAACATCCCCTACGTCAAATGGGGCGGCTTCAAGTTTCTCGAAGCCGCCCACATCAAGGACCTTCTGTCGCACCTGCGAGTTCTGCAGAATCCCAATGACCGCGTCGCCTGGCTTCGCGTGCTCCAGCTGATCGAGGGCGTGGGCACGAAAACCGCCGGTGCGCTGTTCGAGCGGCTCAGCACGGCGTCCGATCCGCTCGACCTCGAATCGCTCACAGCCCCGTCGAAGGCACGCGAAGGCCTCGCCGCGGCAGCCCAAGCCCTTCGGCGCGCGCGAAAACTGGCTGATGGACCGCCGGTGCCGGTGGTCGAGGCAATCGCCGATTACTACGGCCCGATTCTCAAACGCCGGTTCGATGATTTCCCGAAGCGCCTCCGCGACCTCGATCAGCTCACGGTTCTGGCGGGAAAATACGCCGGCATCGGCGAGATGCTCTCGGAGATGGCGCTCGAACCGCCGAAGAACAGCATCGACGAGATTCTGGCCTCCGATGATGACGACGAGGAACGCCTGATCCTCTCCACGATCCATTCCGCGAAAGGGCTCGAATGGCACACCGTGTTCGTCATCTGGGCGATGGAGGGCCGCTTCCCCTCGTTCGGCGCTCTCAGAAACCCCTCTGATCTCGAAGAAGAGCGACGGCTGATGTACGTCGCCATGACCCGGGCGCAGGAACAGCTGTATCTTACCCACCCCGCCCTCGCCTGGGACCCCGCATCCGGCACCACCCTCTCCCAGCCGTCCCGCTTCCTCGCCGAGATCGGCCCCGACCTCCTCGACCGCTGGGAACTCCGATCGGCTCCTTGACACTCTCCACCCGGTTCTGATACTCTCGCTCCCGATATTCTGCCGGGGGAGAGCCGCCCAAACATCCGCTCGAGAGTTCAGCGGAACGCCACCCGGGAAAAGAGCGAGCGTTTGATCCGTAATCTGACCATCCTGACCCTCGTTCTGAGCGCCATTCTCGGTGGTCTTCTGCTGAAAGACCACATGAGCATCCCGTCCCGCCATCTCGTCATTTTCTACACCTCGAACCTGCGCGGGCAGATCAACCCCTTCCAGGGCGAAGTATCGGATCGGGTCTACGAAAAAGCCGGCGGTCTCGCGTTTCTCCGGGCCCTGATCGACGATACGATGAAGACGTATCGCCTCGACCCGAAGAAAGCGCTTCTGCTCGACACCGGCGACAGCCTGTTCGGCTCGCCCGAAGCATCGCTGACGATGGGCGAAGTGCCGTTTGAAATGCTTCAGAAAGTCGGCTACGACGCCATCGCCGTCGGCAACCTCGAGTTCGAGTTCGGTCTCGACACCCTCCGACGCTTCATCAGCACGAACAAGCTCCCGATGCTCGCCTGCAACTATCGAGATCTCGCCTCCCCGCTCGGCAACACGTTCTCCGGCGGCATACTCCTGGACAAAGACGGAACCCGCGTCGGCGTCATAGGTCTCGGCATGGTCGACCTCGCCCGGAACACACGCCAGGAAAACATCATGCAGATCGAGATCAGCGACATGCACGCGGCCGTCCAGAAGACCGCGGCATCGCTCAGGGCCCGGGGAGCAGAGCTGATCGTCCTCCTGTCGCACCAGCCAGGTCTAGACACCCGCCCCGACCTCGCCGAACTGTTTCCTGACGTCGACATCATCATCGGCGACCTGATCAGCGGCCAGATGACGGACCCGGGCCGGCGGCCCCTCGTCCTGCCCACCCCGCCGGCGCGCGGGGCAGGCGTCGGCATGGTGCGCATTCCGTATATCGGCTCGCAATGGAACCTCGAGAAAGCCGTCCAGACGATTCTTCCCGTCGATGCGGCTCATATCTCCCCGAGCGCTGCGCTCGTCACGGAGATCGCCCGGGTCGAGGCGAAGGTCGACAGCCTGCTCGAGCAGGTCGTCGCGACGTCGGAAGGCAACTTCAAGCGCAACTTCAACGAAGAGTCCAGCATGGGCAATCTCATCACCGACTCGATGCGCGCCGTCGCGAAAACCGATGTCGCGTTTCTCAACTCCGGCGCGATCAAGGCAGTGATTTCGTCCGGGTCGATCTCTCTTCGAGATCTCTATGACGCCCTGCCTTTCGAGAACACGATCGTGCGCACCGAACTCGCCGGCTGGCAGATCGAGAATCTCGTCGAGGAGGGGCTGAGCGGCCGCGGAAGCTTCGTCCAGACATCCGGTCTCACCTGCACCTGTTCGATGATGAACCCACCCGGATTCCGACTCGTACAGATCGCCGTCGGGGAGGAACCGCTCGACTCGGCACGCATGTACAGCGTCGCCGTCACCGATTTCATGCTCAACACCCCGCAGAACTGGCCCGAACTCCGCACCGGGAAAAACGTTCGGGCGTTCGGCCTGCTGCGTGAAAACCTCAAACAGTATCTCGCTTCGATGTCCGTCATCGCCCCCTGCGTCGACCGGCGGTATATCGACGTCCCGGAAGGCGACGAAACCCTCCGGGTCCAGTCCCTCTCCATCGAGCTTGCGAATCTTTCCACCCCCGTGTCGAACGATGGAACGTATGACTCGCCGTATGGCCGCCTCGTTGCCGACGTCCTGCGCGTCGAGACCGACTCGGACTTCGCCCTTATGCCCGTCACGGACATCCACAGCATGAACGACCCGCTCTCGGTGTTCACGCCCGCCCGTCTCACGGCGGACATGCCCCGCATCTGCGGCGTCAGCACGGTGAACATTCCCGGAACGACGCTCAGGCGCCTCATCGAACGGATGCTCGCGACCGGCGGCGTTCCTCTCTGTTTCGCCGGCTTTTCCATCGAGCTCAAAGATAATAAATTGTCGAAAATATTTCCCTGGCAGGGCGATTTCGACCCCCAGCGGAGCTACAAGGTGGCACTGCCGGCCGATCTCCCCGAAAAACTCGGCGCCGTCGGCGGACTCGCGAGTCTGACGGCCTCGCCATTCAGCACCGATCTGCGCCGCACCTTCATGAACGGTGTCAGGAGGGTCGGTGGAAACATCGAACTTCGCCGTGCCGTTTTCTGACCGCTTCGCTCCCACCAGCCTGCGGGCCAAGATCCTGCTGGTGTTCGTTCTCGTCCTCGTCACGCCGCTCTCGTTGCTGATGCTCCTGTCTCTTCAGCGAACCGACGAGGCTGCGCGCCAGGATTTCAACAAGCGGCTCGGCTCGGCGGCGACCCTGTTCCGGGACAGCCTCGAGGATCAGCTCGACTCCTTGCGCGTCCGGGCGAAAACCGTCGCCGACTTCGACTTGTACAATGTCGCCCACACCGGGTTCGCGGCCTCGGCGACGACGCCGGTCCTGCAGTATGAGCTGATCCGTTCCGGCCTCGACTACATCGCGATGGTCAGAAACCGTGGAACACCGTTCATCGAGGAGGGCGTCCCCCCCTCGGAATCCCTGGAAAAGATCATTCCGGCTCTCTGCCACGTTCCACTGAGCTACAACCTCTACATTCTCGGTCGCGAGCCGTGGATTTTCGCGGCTGCCGAGATCACGAAACTCCGTCAGAGCGAGCCCGTTCACGTCGTCTTCGCCTACAGGCTCGCCCGCGACTTCGGCGACCGTCTCAAACGGCTGACGGGAGCAGAATTCAGCCTGCTGTATGACAACCGCAGAGTCCTCACCACTCTTATGGATATCTACGGCAAGCGCATGACGAACACCGCTCCGGAGCTCATCGACCGGCGCACCGGCGTGATGGACGTGATGGGCGCGCAGCATACCTTCGTGCGCGAAGTCGCCCTCCGAAGCAAGATTTCCGAAGCCATCCTCCTCGAAATCTCGCTGCCGGCGTCCGAGTTCGCCCAGCTCGGCTCCCGCATGCGGCGCGACTTCGGTATTTTCGGTCTGCTCGGTCTGCTGGCGGCGTTCATCACCGGCACCTACCTCGCACTTCACATGGCCGGCCCCATCAATCAGCTCGCAGAATCCACGACGAAAGTCGCCGCCGGCGATCTGTATATCAAGGTCAGCTCGGGCCGCAACGACGAGATCGGCCTCCTGCACCGGAATTTCCAGGCGATGATCGACGCGATTCGCGAAGAGCGTGATCAACGGCTAAGTCGCATGCGCGAACTGAATACGCTGTTCGAGATCAGCAACGCGGTCAACTTCATCACCGACTCGGAAGAGCTGCTCAAATTCGTGCTGACACACGCGATCGAGGTGCTGGAAGCTGAGCGCGGCTCGATCATGCTGCTCGACGATACAACCGACGAGCTTGTCGTGAAAGTCGCGTCGGGCGGCCGATTCCGCATCGTCAGCGGCACGCCGGTGAAGCTCGGCCACGGCATCTGCGGCATCGTCGCGAAGGACGGCAAAGGCCGCATCTCGAACGACGGCTTCCGCGATCCGGAATTCCGCAACTTCGGAAGCCTGCTTCCCGTCGAGGACATCCGGTCGCTGCTCTGCTCGCCGCTCAAGTTCAAGGATGGCACGATCGGCGTCATCAATATCGTCAACAAGCGCAGCGGCCATCCGTTCGAGTCGAACGACCTGAACCTGCTGAACCTGATCGCTTCCCAGGCCGCGGTGACGATCGAAAACAATAAATTGTATGAACTATCGATCACCGACGGGCTGACGCGGCTGTTCGTGTTTCGCTACTTCTCGGCACGCCTCTCGGAGGAAGTCCTCCGCGCGCGCCGCTACGGGCTGAAGCTGTCGCTGATCATGATCGATATCGACAATTTCAAACGGTTCAACGACGTGTACGGCCACCAGGTCGGCGATCAGGTCCTCCAGCGCGTCGCCCTAGCGATCCGCGAGACGATCCGCACCGGCATCGACATCCCGTGCCGCTACGGCGGCGAGGAGATGGCGATCATCCTTCCCGAAACCCGTACAGACGAGGCGCATCGCACGGCTGAGCGTCTGCGCGAATCGATCGCGGCGCTCACGATCAGCAATCCCCTCGGCGAACTGCGCATCACCTGCAGCCTCGGCGTGGCGGCCTACCCCGGCGACGCGCATGACAAGGACTCCCTCGTCGAAGCCGCCGACAAGGCGATGTATTACAGCAAACGTAACGGCAAGAATCGCACCACCCAGGCATCCGTCATGGCCGAAGAGGCCTGACGGAACCTGTATTCACAACGAACGAGGAGAAGCCCCGTCCGATGAAATACGTATTGTTCACGATCCTCTGCTTTGGCGTCACCCCCGTGCTCGACAAATGGTCCGCCGTCCAGTCTGACCCGGCCGTCGGCGTCTTCATCAGAACCCTCTGCATCGCGGTGGTGTCCGTCCTGATCCTTACGGTTACAGGCAAATGGGGGCTCGTGACCCAGGTTGCGCCGAAAACGATCCTGTTTCTCGGCACGTCGGGCATTCTCGCGGGATGCCTGGGAGTCCTCGCCATGCTGAAAGCGTTCCGGGAAGTTCCAGATGCGGGAAAAGTGGCGGTGATGATCGCGACGTATCCGGTCGTTTCTCTCTTCTTCACAGCCTTGTTGCTGCATGAGAAACTCACGGTGGCGAAAATAGCCGGAACCGTTCTCATCACGGCGGGAGCGATTCTGCTGAACCTGTAACGCCGTGAGGCCGGGCTATGCAAGCCCAGCCCGGGTCGTTCAGCGCGATGATTTCGAACTGCCGAGCATCAGCTGGTATGTCTGGTATTTCCGCTGGTATTCGGCTAGCGCGCCAAGCGTCTCCATCGTCTGGGGGCCGCTTTCCCTGAGCATCTTCACATACCGGTCGTAGGCCGCGAGGTATTCCCTGTGGGCATCCTCGAGCGTCCGTTCAACGGCTGACGACGCATTTGCTGTCTGCCCGATCGGAGACGATGCAGGCGTCACGACCATTGCCGCGGAAGGCGATGGCGTGGCCGTCGCCGCAGGGACAGGGGTGGCCGATTCCCGGCACCCGGTGCAGGTGAACGTGATGCCGGCGATCAGCAACCCTCGTAGAAGACAGCGGAGCATAGCCGCCCCTTTCCGCAGACTTTCCCCCATTATAGGAACCGTTTTCCGAAGGTGTCAAGGCTTGCGGTACGGCATCGGGAGGCGACATTTCGTTCAGTGCCCCGCCAAACGGGCATGGAAAGCGGCAGGAAAAAGAGGTTGAATTTCCGGTGTTTAGAATGTAAAATATCGCCTCGATAAAGCCCTGCAAGGGTCGCGGCGCATGCACGGAGCAGTAATGCCCGGAAGGCGCTGTTCCCCGATGTGGGGGTGCTTACCCGGGGACGTACACATCCGACATTCCCCGGCATCAGTGGAAGGAAAGGGGAAACTTGCAATGCGCGTCATCCTTGAAAAAGGCACCATTTTTTATCAGGGCAAGTTCCAGCAGCTCGGCCGTCTCGTGCTCGACCACGGCAAGATCACCGAAGTCACGCTGGCCAGCGTGAAGGCGAAGAAGCCGAAGGTCGGCGGCAAGGAAAAGGATTCCGACAAGCCGATCAACTGCGACGGCAAGTTCATCATGCCCGGCTTTATCGACGCCCACACCCACATCACCCTCGAAGAAGAGGGCATCGGCTGGGTCGACGCCGACCTGAACGAGTCGTTCGGCCTCGTCACCCCGCAGGTGCGCGCGTTCGATGCGCTCAAGATGCGCGACCAGGCCCTCTCCGACGCCCGCTCCGGCGGCGTCACCACGATGCTCGTCACTCCCGGCTCGGCCAACCCGATCGGCGGCCAGGCCTGCATCATCAAGGCCCGCGGCAAGATCGCCGAGGAAGCGGCCATCCGCGAGAGCTGCGGCATGAAGCTGGCCTTCGGCGAGAACCCGAAGCGCACCTACGCCGAGCAGAAGCAGTTCCCGTGCACCCGCATGGGCACCGCCGCCGTCATCCGCGAGTGGCTGATGAAGGCCCAGGACTACTCGAAGAAGAAGAAGTCGAAAGACTTCAAGGACCGCGACATCAAGCTCGAGGCCCTGATGCCCCTGCTCGAAGGCAAGATCCAGGCCCGCGCCCACGCGCACACCGCCGACGACATCATCACGGCGTATCGCATCGCCCAGGAGTTCAACCTCGACCTCGTCATCGACCACTGCACCGAAGGCCATCTCATCGCCAAGGAACTCGGCCGCTGGAAGGCCAAGGCCGTCGTCGGCCCGACCTTCTCCTGCCGCGTGAAGCCTGAACTGCGGCATCGCACGTTCGACACGGTGCGCGTGCTGCTCGACGAGGGCTGCATGGTCGCCATCACGACCGACCACCCGGTCATTCCGATCGAGGGCCTCAGCCTCGCCGCGGCGCTGTGCGTGCGCCACGGTCTCGAGGAAGAGCGCGCGATCAAGGCGATCACCGAGTATCCGGCGGCCATCCTCGGACTCGACAAGCGCCTCGGCAAGATCGAAACCGGTTTTGACGGCGATGTCGTCGTCTGGAGCGGACACCCTCTCGACTCCCGGTCCAAGGCGGAGTCGGTGTTCATCGACGGCGCTCGGGTGCTCTGAGCCCTTCGGACCGCGTCACGCGGGAAGGGAGAGGTCATGTCGTCCATCCTATTCGATAATGTTCGGGTCTACCTCAGCGGTGCATTTTTTCCCGCTCAGAAAGTTCTGATCGAGAAAGGCAAGATCGCTGCGGTCGGCTCGAAGGTTCTGAAAAACGTCGAGACGGTCATCGACGGTCAGGGAAAATACCTGATCCCGGGCCTGATCGACGCGCACACGCACCTGGGTCTCACCGATCACGGCTACGGCCTTTCGGGCTCCGATCTCAGCGAGGCGGCCGATCCGATCACCCCGCATCTGCGGCCCCTCGACGCGATCAAGATGCGCTCGGATTCCCTGTGCGATGCGAGGCGGTCCGGCATCTCCGTGTGTCTTGTCTGCCCCGGCCACACGAACCTGATCGCAGGTCAGTGCTCGATTCTGAAGACCTACGGGAATTCGGCCGACGTCGGGCTCATCGTCGAGCAGGCCGGCATCAAGGTCTGCTTCGGGGAAGAGCCCAAGCAGACCCTGCTCGGCCGCAAGGCGTTTCCCAGCACCCGGATGGGCATCGCCGCGTTGCTCCGTGAAACGTTCATGAAGGCACAGGATTACCACGACCTGAAGCAGTCGAAGAAAGGCCTGCGCGACCGCATCATCCAGATGGAAGCGCTCGGCCCCGTTCTCGACGGCGCGGTGCCCCTGCGTGCTCATGCCCAGCGGCTCGAGGACATCATGGCGGCGGTCCGGCTCGCCGACGAGTTCAAACTCAAACTTGTCATCGAGCACGGGATCGAGGCCTACAAGGTCGCCGACATTCTTGCCGAGAAGAAAATCCCCGTCGTGCTGGGGCCGCTTCTGGTCGCCGAGCGTTCGACCGAACTGCGTGACCGCATCTTCTCGAGCGTCGTCCAGCTTCTCGATGCCGGCGTCGAAGTCGCCCTCACCTGCGACTACCCGGGCCTGCCGGTCGAAACGCTCCGCATCGCCGCCGCCATGGCGGTTCAGTTCGGCCTCGACGAGAAGCGCGCCCTGCAATGCATCACCGAGACGCCGGCCAAGATGCTCGGCATCGCCAACCGCGTCGGTCACATCCGCAAGGGCTACGACGCCGACGTCGGTCTGTTCAGCGGCCATCCGCTCGACATCCGCTCGAAGCTTGAGGTTCTGGTCATCGACGGAGAAATCTTCAGGTTCAATTGAGCCGCTTGTATTGCAAGAGATATACAGCCCCCGGAATCATTCCGGGGGCTGTATATTTTTAAGAATTTCTCTGCGACGAGTTCCTGGAAGGACGGTCGTCAACGTGCGAGCGCCTGCAGGGCCAAACCGGCCGCGCCACCGTTGACGATCCACATGACAATGAGCGTCAGGACCATGGCCGCTCGCAGAATCGGTGTCACATCAGGTTCGCTGCCGACTCTCTCGTATATCACCCGCATACTCGATACCGTTCGTGCTGAGTTTGTCGAAGCACGAATGCACTCGCCCTTCGACAAGCTCAGGGCGAACGGCTGTGCCTTGTCGGTCTGGAGGAATTATATTTTTCTCGTGATAGCTATTGCCTAACATACGAGACGAGTAGCAACAGAACTCAGGAGGTTCGTTTCACATATCGTATCGGGTCGGTCGCGCCGGCGGAGGAGAAGCCGCGGAGGCGGAGAACGCAGGACTCGCAGGTGCCGCAGGCGGCGTCTTCGCTCTGGTAGCAGCTCCAGGAGAGGTGCAGGGGGGCGCCCAGGTCGAGGCCGCGCCTGACGATCTGGCCCTTGTTCAGGTGCAAGAGGGGCGCTTCGATGCTGATGCCCGACCCCGGCCGGGTTCCTTCGCGAATGGCGGCGTTGAAGGCATCGATGAAGCTCTCGCGGCAGTCGGGGTAGCCCGACGAGTCCTCCTCGACGGCGCCGATGAACACCCGCACGGCGCCGATGACCTCGGCCCAGGAAATGGCCATCGCGAGGATGTTGGCATTCCGGAACGGGACGTAGGTGACCGGCACCCCCTTGCCGAGATTTTTCGCGTCGGGAACGGCGAGCGTTCTGTCGGTGAGGGCGCTGCCGCCGATCTGGCGGAAATGGCCGGCGTCGACCTCCAATATATGTTTTGCTTTATAGAATGCAGCCTGGTCGCGGAACGCACGGAGCTCGCGGGCTTCGGTGAGCTGGCCGTAGTTCAGGTGGAACATGGCCAGATCGTAGCTCTGCAGGGCGACGGCGGCAGCGACGCACGAGTCCATTCCGCCCGAGGCGACGACGACGGCAAGCTGCTTCCCCGTCATATCGAATACTCCGCGACGTTGCGGTCGGTTTCCCAGAGGCGCACGGCCAGCACCTGGACACGGTTGGTGCCGACGACGCGAACGAGCTCGTCGAAGAAGAGTTTCGCGAAGTTTTCGGCCGTCGGGGGAATACGGTCGAACGGCGCGATTTCGTTGACCATCCGGTGATCGAACCGGTCACACAGCTCGCCGAGCGCTTGCTTCAGCACGGCGAAATCGACGACCATTCCCTGGTCGTCGAGCGTTTCGGCTCCGACAACGGCCTGCACGAGCCAGTTGTGACCGTGCAGGTTCCGGCATTTTCCCTGGTGATCGGGCAGGCGATGTGCCGCCGAAAACGACGATTCGGCCGTTATTTTATACATATCGATATACTCACTTTCCGAATTCCGGTTGAAATCCCCGACAGCATATCCATCCAGCCCCTTTCCGTCAACCGGCAGGCTCGTTCGAAATTCCGTTCTCCTGTTCAACGGGAGCCAGATGGGATACAATTCGTATGGTTGTTTGGCTCAGGATTTTTTTTCGGAGGGTTGTTCATATGAACCGGCAGACTCGTCTTTTCACGCTCCTCGGCATCATCGGTCTGTGTGCGTTGTTGATCGGATGCGGAGGCGGTGGAGGCGGCGGGGTGAACCCGGCCGGAACCGGTTCCAGCCAGCATGTATCCGGGCTTTCCGGGGTCATCTCCTTCGACGGCAAGCCCTCCGCGAACACGGGGGTCTACCTCGTCCGCCAGGAGACGGCGCTGGCCGAGGGCATCGCCCGCCTCGGATCGCTCCGGGCGTCGGTGCGGGCTGACGCGGCTCTCGACCCCGATGTCGGGGATTTCCGCACCCTGACCGATGTCGATGGCCGGTTTGCCTTTTCCCAGGTGCCGGTCGGGGCCTACAATCTCGTCGCCGTCAAGGATGCGACGCATCAGAGCATCAAGTCGGTCGTCGTGGGCGAGATGCAGACCGTAAACGTCGAGCTGACCCCCACGGGCAACCTTTCCGGGGTGGTGAACATGCCGGGCGTCGTCGATCTCTCCACCATCCTGGTCTATCTCGAGGGCACGAGTTACGTCGGAGTGACCGATTCCGCGGGCTCATACATCATGACGAATCTCCCGGCAGGCTCGTACACCATCATCGCCGCGCGGGGCAACGCCATTTCCGCGAAGGTTCCGGTGACCGTTTCCCCCGCCGCCACCACTCCAGTCCAAACGCTCGAACTGGTTCCCCAGGCCATCACCGCGTCGGGAACGATCCAGGGAACGGTCTCGCGACAGGTCCCCACGCCGGGCACCTACCCGACGGTTTACCAGGCGTACTCGCCGGCCGGCACCATCGCCCATCTCGCCGGCACGCCGCACGTGGCCGTGGCGGACGCGGCGGGAAAATACCTGTTCGCAGGCGTTCCCCAGGGCAACTACACGGTCGTTTTCCCAAGCGACGTGTTCACGGCCAACACGGTTCCGACCGTCACGGTTTCTCCGGGAATGACCTCCACGGTTCCGCTCGTCACCCTGACCCTCTCGAGTTCCTTCGCCCCCGGCCAGGGAACTGCCGCGGTCGGCTCGATCGTCGGAACCGTGCGGAAGTCCTCCTTCATTACGCCTGCAGAGACGCATGCGGTCGGTGTCCAGCTGACCGGCGCGAATTTCCGGAACTTCATCTACTCCGACCCCGCGGGCGGGTTCGTCTTCCACCAGGTCCCTCTCGGAGCGACGTATAACCTGCAGTTCATCGCCGGGAACTACACGACGGCCTCGGCCACCCCGATCTCCGTCGCTCCGGCGAGCCCCTCGGCGAACGCCGGCACGTTCCGGCTCGATCCGGTGGCGATTGCCCCCGGCCCGGTGCCCGCCATCTCCACCTGCACGGTGTTCATGTCGAGCATGACGATCACCGGCACGAACCTGGCCTCGGTGACGACCGTCCTTGCCAACGGGCGACCGCTCCAGATCAGCGCAACCTCGCCGACAGATATCTCTGTCTATACAAACGATCTCATGCCCGGCGATTACCAGATCACCGTCATCACGTCCAACGGAATGACGGCCTACGCCCCCGACCTCACCATCATCCCCTTCTCCACCGTGCTGAGCTTCATCCAGACGCCGATCCCGCCGGCCTCCTACTCGCATGTCGCGGCCCAGCTCGACTGGTTCCCCGTGACGCAGGCCGACAGGTATCACGTCGTCAGGATCAACGGAGCCGCCGAGACATTCGTTGCCGAGGCGTATGGCACGTCCTTCCGCGTGTCGAACCTTCTTCCCGGAACGACCTACACCTTCGGCGTGAAGCCTGTGGCAAGAAACGGCTTCAGGGGTCCGGCAACGACGACGACCTTCACCACGAGGTCTTCGCTTTTCAGCATCGCCTCGGCCACATCCTCCGTATTGCCGGCCAATTTCGCCGGCATCAAAGCCAGGGATACCGGGGACGCCTACATTCTGGACGACGTAAACTCGCGATGGTATGGGTATAACAGCCTGACCCTTTCCGAGTTCGGTCCCAGTACAGCCATCGGGGGCGGATACACCATGGCCCGTTTCATCCCGGGCAAGAGCGGATCCCCTTCCTACGTCTACGGATTCATCAGCCCGACGAGCACCGGAGCCGGATACGTCAACGGGTTTTCCTCGATCTCAGCCTATACGCAGAGCCCGGCTCTCGGGACATCCGTTCTCGGCGGAAATTCGATCACCCAGAATCTTGTCACCAATCATGTCATCGCCCTCTTGAACGATGGCGGAAACTTTTATTACCTGGCATCCCTGACCTCCGGTCTCACTCTTGTCGGTTCACCGGTAAACATCGGTCTGAGCGCGAGTTTCAACAATCCTGAAATTCACATGAGTCTCGATGGAAGCAAAGTGTTCATTGCCACTGGGACGGATTCGAATCAGTGTGTTGTAGCGGAATATAATTCCGCGAATTTTGTGCTGACACGAACCATTCCCGTGGGTACGAACATCAGCCATTTCTCCGCCAGCCCGAACAACGACAAGTTCATCGTGATTTCCGAAGCGTTCCTGCCTCCCGAGCAATCCATCCCCCAGATGCAGACATTCAACCAGAGTTTCACCCAGACGAGTTCGAACAACATTACAGGGCTCATTCAGGCCCAATATGATCATCTGGGACGCATCTGGATGGCCATCGACAATGCCGGCGCCGGTATCATGGTGCAGGAAAACGGGCAAACCTATCAGCAGCTCCTTGAAGCCGGAGCCACGTTTGATCTTCCCTACTCCATGAACAAGCCAATCATCGCCTTCGACAGCTTCAGGAAGCGCATTCTCGTAACAGCCTATTTTCAGGGTGTCCTCAAGACGTATTCGATCGATGCCTCCTATCTCATCGGAGGTTGACACCCGACTCCGCGCCTCATTCGGCTTCCGGGGCGGTATAGCTCATCACGCGCTTGCGCCAGCCGGCCAGGAATTTGCGTTCCAGGTCGCGGCGCTCGCGGGGAGCCAGCGACACCCGGCGTTCGAGGACGCGGCAGGCAGAGGCAGCGAACTCACGCACCGCCTCTTTCCCTGATGGAAAGCCTTGCATGCCTTCGAGGACCTGGAGGAGCCCCCAGCCCTGGCCGGCATATCGTTCGGCAGGGTTGATTCCCTCGCCCTTGCAGTTGACGTAATCCATCAGGGCATACAATCCCTGCGGCGTCAGGAACAAGGCATCGAATCTCGACGTTACGGCCGATCGTTCGGATGCCTCCAGCGTTTCGATGATGCGCGGAAGAGCGTTCGCGAGACGCCGGGCGATGAACTCGGCCTGAAGCGTGATGGTCGTCGCCAGGAAGCTGCGCAGTTCGTTCATGCGCGGCGAGCGGCGCTGGGCCTCGAATGCGGCTCTCGTCGGCCAGGGGCAGGCGCGGACGTCGGAAAGCCAAGCGGGCACGGCAGCGCCACGCTCGCGGCAGAAGTCGATCAGTCCCGGAAACGTCTCCTCGAAGCGGTCCCGGCGTCCTTCCGGGTACCAGAGGAAATGGCCGATGCCCAGCGAGGGAAAATCCTCGCCGTGATTCCAGTGCGTGAGCCCTTCCACCGTGCCCCGGCACTCGTTCTGCCAGATGCGGCGGCCGACCCACAAGGCCTGAAACGGCGTCACCGCATAGCGTTGCTCACGCTCGACCGCCCGCATCGCAACCGGTTCCTCCGCCAACGCCGGGACGGACCATGACGTCAGGAGGGCGACGAGCACCGGCACGAGTCCGATGCCTGGTTTCTGTGTCGATGCTTCGGGCGAGGATGATTTCGTCATGTCGTCAGTTTACCAGAAGCGTTTCCGCCTGAAACCCGAAAATCGTATGGAGTCGACGGCATGGTGTATCATCACACACGATATGAGCGAGTTCGTGATACGCCCCATGGCGCCCCAGGACGTGCCGGTCGTGGCGGTTATCGAGAGCGAGAGCTTCCCCTGCCCGTGGCCGGCGGAACAGTTCTCGGAGTGCCTGCGCTTCCCAATGTTTCTCTGCCTCGTTGCGCTGCTGGACGGACATATCGTCGGCTATACCATCGGCATGTGCGAAGACGACGGGGCCATGCACATCCTGGATCTCGCCACGGCGATCGAGTGCCGTCGTCGCGGCTGCGCCCGCGCCCTGCTCCACCGTCTGTTCGACGAGGCGCGACCGCGCGGCATCCGCATGGCCTATCTCGAAGTGCGCACCCGCAACGCCCCGGCCCGGGCGCTGTATGCATCCGTGGGATTCACCCAGGCCGAGTTCCTGCCGAACCACTACCCCACCCCGCCCGACGACGGCCTGCGCCTCGCCATCGACCTGCGACCGGAACGCTCGTAACGGCGTTCCGATCGAACGCAGTCATCTTCTGCCCAAAACAGCCCGAAGCTGCTCAGCAACCTCTCCGGCGCGGTCGTAGACGAGAGCCTGCATGCCTTCGTTCCTGGCAGCCTCGACGTAGGCAGGAATATCGTCGAGATAGAGGATCTGTTCAGCCGAGATTCCGGCGGCTTTTTCGAGAGCGTCGCGGTAGATCGCCGGATCGGGTTTCTGCGCGCCGACCTGGAAGGAGAGAGTGACCTGGTCGAAGAGCCCGAAGCAGGGGTGCTTCGAGATGGTCGCCCGGAAATGGGGCTCGCTCGTGTTCGAGAGCAGGCCCAGTCGGTACCGGCCATGCAGGGCTTTCATCAGGGCGATCGTGTCGTGGCGCATCACGAACATGTCATTGAATCGCTCGAGAAAATCGGCTTCGGTGAACGTTTTCCCGATCGCTTCGCCCGCGATGCGCCGGAACGTGTCGCCGTCGATTCGGCCGGTTTCGAGCTGCTCGAGAGGGCCGCGCGGCTCGAGGAAGCGTCGCAGGAGAACGTCGGGATCGCAGCCGGTTCCCTCACAGAGGCGGCCGGCCGAGCGGCGGTGATCGACGAATTCGAGGACGTTGCCGTAATCGAACAGCACCATGCGGACGGGGAGCCTGATGGCGGGTTCCTGTGTCATGATGCATGAGTATACCCAGTTCGTGACGTTTGTGGTATCATCCCGGCACGACAAAGAAAGAAACATCGAGCGGCAGCGCGCACCAGGAGCATCGAACGGTCCCGCGCGGGCAACGCCGCCGGAAACATCCAAGCGAGGTATCAATGTCCAACTCTGTGCGCATCAGCGCCGAACAACGCATTTTCGTCAACCGCACCCTCAACATGAACCATATCAAGCTCGTCGGCTTCGATATGGATTACACGCTCGCCACCTACAACGTGCCGGCATTCGAGGAGACCGCCTACCGGATCGTCCTCGACAAGCTCGTGAAAGACCTGGGCTACCCAACCGAGCTCCAGGAGATGAAATTCGATCCCGAGTTCGTCATTCGCGGCCTCGTGATCGACGTCGAACTGGGGAATTTCCTGAAGGTCAACCGGTACGGCTACGTCAAGAAAGCCAGCCATGGAACGAAGTTCCTGACGATCGAGGAACAGAAGAAAATCTATCCCTCGACCGGCATCGACCTGGCAGATCCGCGCTATTATATAATACACACTCTATTTTCGCTCGCCGAGGGCTGCCTGTTCGCCCAGCTCGTCGATCTGTGCGACGCGAAGCAGATCCCGATGAACCTGAAGAAGGCATTCGGCGACATCCGCCGCGCCCTCGACGACGCGCATCAGGAAGGCAACCTCAAGGGACAGGTCATCGACGACCCCGACCGCTACTTCATCCGCGACCAACGGATGGTCTCAGCGATCCAGCGGCTGAAGGCGGCCGGCAAGAAGATCGCCATGATCACCAATTCCGACTTCGAGTACAGCCAGAAGGTGATGAACCACTGCTTCGGCCCGTATCTGAAGAGCGGCTCGTGGCAGGATCTGTTCGACATCATCATCGTCTGCGCGAACAAGCCCGCGTTTTTCCAGCAGCACCAGAAGTTCCTGCGGGTCGACCCGGCGAGCGGCCTCCTCGCGAACTTCCACGCGCCGATCCGTTGGGGCGGCATCTACCAGGGCGGCAACGCGCGCACGTTCGAAAAGGACCTGGCCCTTTCCCCCTCCGAGATCTTCTACCTCGGCGACCATATCTGGGGCGACGTCGTCACCCTGAAAGAGGCGATCGGCTGGCGCACAGGCCTGATCGTGCAGGAACTGGCCACCGAGGTTCCCGCGCTCGAGCGCAACGCCGACACGCACCGTGAGATCGTCTCCGACATGGAGAAGAAGGAAGAGCTCGAAGACCAGCTGTTCGACATCAAGGAATCACTGCGCGGCATCCCGGTCGAAAATCGACCGCCAGAAGCCGAAAGGAAGCGCGAAGCACTGCGGGAACAGATCTCGAAGATCGACGAGCACATCACGAAGCTGATCAGCGACGAGCAGCGCGATTTCAACAAATACTGGGGCGAGATCATGCGGGCCGGCAACGAGGAGTCGCGGTTCGCAACTCTGGTCGAAAGATACGCTTGCGTATATATGGCCAGCGTGAGCAACCTGGCGTCATACTCGCCGTTCAAGTATTTCCGGCCGCCGCGCCGGTACATGGCACACGACCCGCTCCACCTGCTCGAAAGCAGCGCCGAAGCGGACTGACCCTGTCCCGCTCATCGGATTTTGGGTGCCGGAATTTTGTGCAGGAACGCCGGATATCCGGCAGTTTTCTCTCGCCCGGTTCCCTTTCCGCTCCGATGGGCTTTTTCCGGCATCACCACCCTGGCATTGCTCTTGCTCTTTCAAACGGCGTTCGTGATTCTGACGCACCGGATGAAAGGGAAGATCCATGAACAGGTTTGGCGGCTGGGTGGCGATCGCGGTCCTGACGACTGTCCTCCTTTTCCCGGGACGAGCCTGGGCGGGAACGCTCCGGCTGATGAGCGCCAACCAGCTTCCCAGGAAGGTGCTGGTGGTCAATCACACCGATACCACCGCGTTTGTGAAGGAGCTCTTCGGGGTCATCCGTGCCATTCACGAAGAAGACGGCCTGACGGGCAACGACGCGTTTCAACTTCATATCGTCGACAGCGCCCACTCCCTCCCGACTCCCGAAGCAAGGGCGAGGTTCTTCGGAGCCCCAACAGGCGTCGTCGAGGAACTCGTCGACGTCAATCCCGATATGAAGACGAACGACATCTGGATGCAGGATTTCGGCGAACTCTGTACCTGGTCTGACGGCGAGAAAACCGTGCCGGCGGTCTTCGATTCCGCCCGCGATGCCGGGTTGAAGGATTTCCCCGAATGGATTTCGAAGAACTGGAGCATGAAGCTGTGCGTCAATCCCAGCTCCACCGCCGGTTTCGGCGACGGCGATTCCGGGGGCAACATCGAGGTCACTCCCGACAACATTCTCTACCACGGCGACAGCATGACACCCGAATGCCGGGAGTTTTTCCTGAAGAACGGATATGACGGCCGCAAGATCATGCTCGCCACGAAATGGCTTGCGGTCGGGCATATCGATGAATATTTATCAATCGTTCCGACCCGGTATTCTCCGTGCGGCTACGCGATCGTCCGGGCCGACCCCTGCGGTGCCCTCGAACTTATCGAGAAAGCCTCGCAGACCGATTTCGCACCTCTTCCCGAGCCCTACGCATCCTTTCTTCCGAAGCTTCAGGGCGCTCTTCTTGCCCCGGGCGCCTGGAATGGAACCGCCGAAGCGAAGTTCATCGAGCTCAACCGGAAGATCAACGAGATCATCGATGAAAACACCGGCAGGCTCATCGCGGAAATCCGCCGCATCACCGGAGATGCGCATCGGGAGATTCCCGTCGTCTCCTGGCCGGTGCTCTTCAAGGGCAACGAGGCCGCGGCCCACGGCAACTGCATCGCCTATACCCCGGGAGTGGTGAATCATCTCATTCTTCGCGATCACCTGCTCGTTTCAGATCCCCTGTTTCCCCCTTTCCGGAAGGTCATCGTTGGCAGCTCCAAGAGCCTCGGCTGCAGAGTCCACTTCCTGAACGCCGCGGCCTATCACGACCGCAAGGGCGACATCCATTGCGCGACAAACGTGCTGCGCGACCCCGCCCGTGCCTTCATCACCACGCCCGCGCAGGCATCGATATCCGCTCTTCGAGCCAGTTTCGATCGTCTCCATCGCGACCCTTCCACTCTCTGATCGGCCGGCACCGCCGCGGGCGGTTTCCCTTTTCCGCGTTCAGCAAGAACGGCTGTGAATCACAGAAGGCACGATGAACACAGAGATACAAAGACCTTTTCACCGCCAAGTCGCAGAGGCGCAGAGATTGAAACAAGATGAAAACGATGTACGAAAATATTTTCCTCGGCGGATCAGCGTCTCCGCGGTGAATCGTTCGAATTTCGATATACCAGGTTCCACAAAGAATTATATTTTTCCTGTGAAATCTCCATGTGCTTTTTGCCCTTCGTGATCAAGCTGTTGTGAAAACTGATGCGATTGCCCTGCGTGCCAAGATTCGTGAGGACATCCGAAGCGGATGTATGGTATTCGTGGAGAGTGATCGAAATTCAGCGAAGGGAAGAGCTATGACCATTCATCAGGGAACTCGCGACATCCTCGGCAAGATCGCCCAGAAATACCACCTGGCCGGCCTGGCCGAGGTCATCAGGGACGACGCCTCGATCGTGTGGGGCAAAGACGTCACCATCTGCGTAACCAACATCCTGAAGGCCGTCGAGGCACACGGCGACACGAAAGCGCTCCTTCGCGACGCGAAGAACATGTACAACAGCCCGATCTTCGGCGTGAACGTCAAGGCGGGCGAATACCTGATCAAGGCCGAGCCCGATCCCATCCGCGCGATCGACGAGATGGCCCGCTACGACTTCTGCTTCAAGCTGAGCCCGTATCACGTCATCAACACGTATCTCACCATCCTCACGGCGCAGATCACCGGCCAAGACCCGGCCGCGCTCGTCAGAAAGGGCGAGCAGCACCTCGAAGCTTTCATCGCGCATTCCCTGAAAGAGAACCCGACCTGGAAGAAGGAAACCCTCACGTCCGCCCATCCGCTCCTGATCATCCCCATCGGCGCCGCCGGGTGCGGCAAATCGACCTTCTACCGGGAGTTGGGCAACGTGGTGAACGCCTCGTGCGACAACATCCGCTACCTGCTGTTCAAGGAGTTCGGCCCGTGTTTCGCCCCTTGGGAAAGCACGCTGGCGTGGTGGGTGGTCAACCGCCTGACGGACATCTACCTCGGCCGCGGCTACAGCGTATTCTATAACGGGGTCAATACAGACTTCGAATACCGTTCCCCCATCACCATGGAAAACCCGCACCCTCTCTTCGCCGGCATCCCCTACACATGCAGGCTTGTCTACTTCGAGCCGCCGGTCAGCCTGAACGAAAAAGAGCTGGCGGAACTCAAAGGAATCAACCTCTGGGCCACCCCACTCGACAAGGTCGATCGCAAAGGCCTCAGCAAGAACGTGAACGACATCCTCGACCTGATCACACGCAACTTCGAGCGGACCATGGAGCGGACCAGCGCCATTCGCGAGGGAAAGGCGGAGCAGGACCCCTTCGACATCCTGTATCCAGTTCCGCCCGCCATCGTAAAGCTGTTCGTAGAGCAGTCGTTCGCACGGCCATCCGGCTCCCGCGTCGTCACCGTACCGCGCCGGGAGATTCCCGATGCGGCCGCCCGCGCAACCTTCTATCGCGAGTATGCCGGGAAAGTCATGTCGGCCTGACTTGCTCTTGGAATGGCGGAAACATCCCGCCCCGCCTCTCCGGCGGGCGGGATGTTTTTTGCATCAGCCCGCGACGGGCTTGCCGGCGGGGCTCCATGTGGAAACGCGATTGCGGCCGGCTTCCTTCGACCAGTACATCGCCTCGTCGGATTTCTTGATCAGCGACATCTTGTCGGTGCCGTGCTCGGGGAACGAGGCGATGCCGAGGCTGACGGTGACTCGAAGAACGCTGCCTTCGAGCGAGGGGAATTCGTAGGCCTCGATTGATCTGCGGATGCGCTCCGCAACGCCGAGAGCATTCTGAGCGTCCGTTTCCGGCAGAATCACGGCGAACTCCTCACCGCCATACCGGCACGGCACGTCGATGCTTCGGACCGCCTCACGAAGGACCAGCGCCGAGAGAGACAGCACGCGATCGCCCATCTGGTGGCCGTAGGTGTCGTTGAACTTCTTGAAATGATCTATATCCATTAATATAAGACTGACGCACGAGCCATACCGTTTGGCACGTTTCAGCTCGTTGTCGAGAGCCACCTGGAAATACCGGTGAACGAACAGCTTCGTCAGGCCATCGGTGATCGAAAGCTCGTAGAGCCGCGCCTTTTCTATAGTTAGCGCTATTTGCGAGGCCATCGTTCCGGCGAACGCGACATCGGCGTCGGTGAAACCCTTGTTCCGCTTGTTCACGATGTTCATGACGCCGATCGATCGTTTCTCGACGAGAAGCGGCAGACACATGATGTTGTGAATCGGTGAACCGGATTCACCGGGATAAGGCTTGAAGTTCGGCTCGATCGGATCGTTGTCGAGCAGCATCCTCTGCTCCTCGAACACCTTTCCGGCGACGCCTTCGCCCGGGGCGAACTCGATGCGTTTCGTGACCGGCTCGACACCCTCGCCGACGGCGACATCGACGACCAGCCGCCCTGTCTCCTCGTTGAACATCAGGACGCTGCCGCGGCCCGCCTCGAGGCCTTCGATGCACTTTTTGAGAATAAGTTGCAGGATCTCCGCGGAACTGCCCGCATAGTTGATCTGCTGGCTGATCTCGTAGAGCGTGGTGACCTCGAAGATCTTCCGCTCGAGAGCCGCGCGATTCTGGGCAAGCTGGCCGGTCATCTCATTGAACGTTCCGGCCAACATCCCGATCTCGTCGCGGGAATCGATGCCCGTGACCCGGTGTGCGAGATTCCCGGCCGCAAGCTCCTGCGTGCCCCGGATGAGTCGGTCGATCGACCTGGTCAGGTATTTCGAGAAGACAAAGCAGACAGCCAGAGTGATTAGGCCGATCAACAGCATGACAATCAGCACGTCGTTCTTCGACTGACGGATGAACCTGCGAAGGACGTCGTTGTTCCGGCTCACGTCCAACACGGCAACGACCGTCGCCGAGGCGTTGGTGATCGGCATGAACGCGCTCATCCACATACCGAAAGCGTCGACATTGCCTGCGGAGTAGGAAGGCTTGGCTTCCTTCCAGGAATCCACGAGTTCCTCGGGCATGTCGAAGATCGGGTAATCCGGGATGAATTCGTCACCCATCTCGGATCCGTCGACGATATGAGTGAAATATTTCCCGTTATATCTGTAGATCGCGCACCAATCGAGGCTGAAGTTCTCGTGCATCGTGCGCATGATCGACTTCATCTCGCGATAATATGGATCGTCCACGGAATGGATCGTCTCCAGCCGTTCGGGATCGACGATACGCCGGGAAACCTCGGCTACGGCCTGAAGTTCCTCGATCATCGATTTCTCGAACTGCTCGAGCGCCGTGCGGAAGACGATATACCCGGCAAGGGCCGCGCTGCAGGCGCCCAGGATACCGAAGATCAGCGACAGCTTCCATTTAAGCTTCATGTGCGTTCTCCATCCATGACGACACGGCTCTCATGGCCGAAGCCGTGTGATCGTGCCACGGTGGTTCCCGTCGAGATCGAAAACGTAGATGGAGGAATTGATAGAATCTGCAACGAACAGCTCGGCAGGCGCGGTCGCGCAGGCGATGCCGAACAGCTCATACAGACCGTTCGAGCCGGACGCGGTCGGCATCGGGATATGCCTCACGAACCGGCCGTCAGCCTCGAACACCGAGACGCGCATGTTGCCCAGCTCGGTACAATAGATGCGGCCGTTCGCATCGCGGGCCGCGTTCTGGGGAAACATCAGCTCGCCCTGCCCCGTGCCCTTCCGGCCGATCGTACGGAGCCAGGCGCCGTTCCGGTCGAACTCGCAGAGCCGGTGATTGTAAGAGTCGACCACGAGGAAACGCCCGTCGCGATCGGTAAGAACATCGCTTGGGCAGTAGAGACGGCCGTCGGCATCGCCGTATTCCCCGATCGACATGCGCAGCGTGCCGTTCCGCTCGAAGACAAGCACCTTGTTCACGCGCAGGTCGGTGACGGCGACGCCGCCATCGGCCAGGGGAAGAACCTGCCGCGGATAGATCAGCGGCCCCTTCTCGGAACGCCATGTCAGAGCGCTGGTGGTCCCGCCGTCGGGACCCATGAAAATGATCTCGGCAACGGCATTCGCCCGCTTTTCCTTGAAATCGAACGTCGCCTTTTCGAGACGGTTGTCGGTAATGACCAGCTCGCCCTGCGTTCCAGGGTTCATCCCCCAGACCGCCTGCTCGGAAGAATACGGAATTTCCCGGACAAGCCGGAATTCACGATCGACGACTAGAATTCGGAAGTTTCTCGAGTCGGAGATGAACAAACGGCTCCCGTCTGGAGACACGGCAATCAGGTTCGGCCGGTTCAGCTCGAGGTTGGTCGCGCCGCAGCCGCAGATCAGGCTGGACACGAGGAAGATCACCGCGAACCCGACGTTCCGGAAGATTCGTTCCCCGTATGTATTCTTCACATGTCGTGAGTTGTCGCTCATGTCTCGAAGTGTACACGCTCCTCGTCTCCCTGCCAAGATTTTCCTCATGTTGGATGTGAGCGTATGGCACAGGAGTTTGATATAGTAGACGTCAGAGTTCTTTATGAGGATATAAGGAGGATCGCATGTATACGGTCGTGTTGCTTCGGCACGGAGAGAGCACCTGGAACAAGGAAAACCGGTTCACGGGCTGGACGGATGTCGATCTGTCCGAGAAGGGCATCGAAGAGGCCCACAAGGCCGGGCGCATCCTGAAGGAAAAGGGATTCACGTTCGATCTCGCCTACACGTCGGTGCTCAAGCGCGCCATCCGCACGCTCTGGATAACGCTCGACGAGATGGACCTGATGTGGATTCCCGTGCATCGCAGCTGGCGGCTGAACGAGCGGCATTACGGCGCTCTGCAGGGGCTGAACAAGTCGGAAACGGCCGCGAAATACGGGGACAAGCAGGTGCTCATCTGGCGGCGCAGTTACGACACGATGCCGCCGGCGCTCGAGCCGACCGACGAGCGGTTCCCCGGCCACGACCCGCGGTATCGCGGCCTGGCGAAGGCGGATCTGCCGCTCACCGAGAGCCTGAAGGAGACCGTCGCCCGGTTTCTGCCCTACTGGAACGAAACAATAGCGCCAGTTATTATATCAGGTCAGAAGGTGCTGATAGCCGCCCACGGAAACAGCCTGCGCGCGCTGGTCAAGCACCTCGACAACGTATCCGAAGCCGAGATCACCGAGCTGAACATCCCGACCGGCATGCCACTCGTCTACGAGCTCGACGCCCAGCTCAAACCCATCAGACACTATTATATAGGCGACCCCGCCGAGGTCGCCAAAGCCATGGAAGCCGTCGCCAACCAGGGCAAAGCGAAAAAATAACCTCTTCTGCATCTGTAGGGGCGGGTCTGAGACCCGCCCCCGCGTGACACGTCGGGTTCAACTTCCGATATCGATGCCGAAGGGTTCGAGGGCGTCGCTCCAGATATCTTTCCAGGCGCCGCGGGCGAGGATGTGGTGGTTGCCGAGCGGCACGCGGCCAAGGGTGTCGGCGACGCCGGGAAGCCGGATCCGAACCTGGGTCCGGCACAGGTCCTCCCGGAACTCGTGCGGGACGACTTCCCCCTCGGCGATGAACACTTTTCCCAGGTCGGGGCCGCCGAGCCGCATCACGGTCATAGTGCCGGGCCGGTAGGTCCCCGAAATGCCCACACCGATTCCCGACTCGAAGTGCGACCGCCATTTGATATTATCAACTATCGATGATGCAACTGTGCAGTGCGCGAACACTACGTCGTCCCCGAGGAAAACCGACGGATTGGCCATGAACGAGGCCTCGCCGCTCAGAATCCGGTGAACATGCATGGTGAGGAGCGCCGGCACGTCGCCCTCGCAGCCGGCCGTCACGCCTTCGTCGTTCAGCCTCGAGAGCGCGAGACAGCCCGTCGTTCCGAGTTTCTGCAGCAGATCGAAGCACCGCAGCGTCACGGCGGTCAGGCCATGGGATGCAACCACCCGCCGCATCGCGACGTACAGCCGCGCCGCGGCTTCCCGGTCATTCTCCGTGGGTTCGGCGATACTGCGCGGCTCCTGGAACTCGCGGAGCGCCTTCGCGACCTCGTCGGCCGGCACCGCCGCGTATGCGTCGTAGACCTCCTCGATGGGAATCTCCCGGATCCTGAGACCGAACCGTTTCTGCAGGGCGTCATACGAGACGCCACTCGCGATAAGCCAGTCGGAGGGTTTTCCGATGACGCCGATGACCGAACTGCGGAGCTTTACGGCAAGCGCGAGGCACATGCCGCGCCGTCCTATCTTCTGCGCCAGCATCGCCGGGTCGCCGTGCAGGAGCCTCGCCCCCTTCGACCCCTGGGCGTTGAGCCAGGCGAGCATCTCGAGGCCGGCCGGCAGGGAGTTCGAATGCGGAAGTGTCAGAAGCGTGATCGGCCGGCCGTCCGCCGCGAGTTTCGGATACAGCGCGCAAAACTCGTGTTCCGTGCCGCCAGTCAGGATGCAGACGAGGGGAATGTCGACGGTGTCGATCCGCTCGGGAACGATCTCCTCGATGGAAATGCGGTTTCCGAGGTTCGTCAGTAGCGTCGAAACGTGTTCGCGGATGCGCTTTTTGTCGTGAATCGATGAGGCCAGAGTGATGATGCCGAACTTCATGTCGCAGGCTCCTTCGGTTGATCAGAGACGGCCGCGCAGATCGTCGAGGATGGCTCCGAGGGCCGTCTCGACCGCTTTCATCTGCTCGGGGGAGTTTTCGAGGTTGATTCCAGCACCGGCCATCTGGCGTTCCGACTCGGCGCCGATCGGGAAATCAGTTATATTCACAAGACTATAGATTCTGACACCCGGAGCGCGCCGTCTGAGCAGCCTCGCGATGTGATACTGTTCGCAGTCGACCGACAGCGTGTGCCGGGCGCGAAGTTCGTTGACGCGGGCCTGCGTCTCGGCCAGCACCGTGGGAACGGTCGCGTGGCGAGCGTACGAAACCATACCGGGCACGTTCAGCCGCGCAGCGGCGTTGTCGATGACGACTTCGGCCAGGTCCCGTTCGGCCGTCGATCCGGCATACCAGATCTTCGAAGGGGCGATCCATCCGAACCGGCGGGCGATGCCGCGGTGCAGCCCCCCGCCCGTTCCGACGGCGACCACTGCCTTCAATCCGCGACCGATCAGGAGTTCGATCACCTTCGCCGGTAGCGTGCCGTAATTTGCGCCGAGCCCCGACAGGGCCATCACGAGCGGTTTTCCGCCGCCCGGCAGCGGAAGACGGCCGAGCCTGAACTCGATATCACCGATCTTCACCTGCCGCTGCTCCTCGAGATGCCATTTGAGGGGCGTCGTGAATCCGACGAAGAACACTTCGACCGGCTCGCCGAGATCTCGCAGGAACCCTGCCAGTTCGTCGGCGACCGGCAGGCCGGCATCGGGATGCCGCAACGTCTCGATGCGGCGGTCGACGACGGGGCCTTTCCCGGCCCGCAGGAAGTACACCCGGGCCTCGTGGTTCAGAAGTTGATCGTCGGTGTAAAATCCATACTCAGCGATATAAACATTGTCGTTACGTGGATCATAGCCGAGCAAGGTCTGCCGGCGGCGGTTGAAGCCGCAGGCGTTCATTTGGAAGATCTCCCGGCAGCCGCGCGCGGCGAGATACTCGCGGGCGCCCTGGGCGTCGCTCATAAGCAGCGCCCAGCGACAGCGCCGGTCGAGCTGGAGCTGCTTCAGCTCGGGGCCGGTCTGGATGTCGAGATACTCGTCGATGTTCACCAGCGAATGCCGCGCAAGCCGGTCGATCGCAACGATCTCGGGGGAATACCCGGACACGACACCCTTCAGCGCGTCGGCGCCCGGTTCTGGAACCGACACCGGGCAGAGCGTCACACTTCCGAGCGGCAGATACGTCTTGACGAACCAGTCGAGGCTTCGCGTGGCGGAAGCGCGCGGCAGAACGCCGATGTTGAAATCAGCGTCGAGGAAGCCGAGGATCGTCTCGCGGTAATCGTCGCCGGGATTCAGCATCGCGTAGGTCGACGGCTTCAGGAAATCGTCGCGGCGCAGGCCGAGCCAGTACTGCTCGTGGCTTCCCGCCGGAAGGTCCGAGATCAGCATGTCGAACAGGACGCGATAATTGTACCGGCGAAGCGTGGCTTCCCATTCCCTGATGAAGCTCGGCTTTTCCGTGAGAATGTCCGCCACGTGGCCAGGAAACGCGAACCGCGCGAAAAGATCTTCCCGGGAGAGCGCAGCATCCATCAGCACGGCCGCCTCGGATCCGAAGCCGAGGCGGTCCAGCGCTCGGTCGACGCCGAGTTCGGCCAGCACCGATCGCATGCTCTCCATGTCGTCGGCCTGGGTGACACTCCGCAGAAGATCGAAATATAGCATGTCGAATGGATAGCTTTTCGTGAGACGATCGAGTTGCCAGTTGTGCAGGAACCGTCCATCGGAGCGGAAGTCGTTGATCAGCATCGGGAACGTAAGAAGAGCCCCCGGCTTCGTCATCGCGCGGCAGTGCTTTGCCGCGGCGAGCATTCGCTTCCCTTCGGGCGTCACCGGGTCGGCGCACGCGGCGATCGTGCGGCGCATCAGATCGATCGTCGTTTCGTCTCGTGAAAACGCGTGCAGGCGGACGAGGTCACGAACGAATCGTCCGATGTTCTCGGGCTCGATCAGATCGGTGCGCGGCGGCCAGTAGCGGAACACGCGGGCCCGCAGATCCTCGATACCGCGGCCGGTCGGGTCCATGACCCGGTTGTCCGACATGACGCCGACTTTCGTCGCCGTGATGCCGATGTTGTGATACAGGTGCTGACGCTCGTTCTCGCTCTCCATGTCCGAAAGATCGAAGTGGAAATCCGGCTTCGGAAGACCGCCGCGCAGATTGCGGTTGAACATCAGCAGCTCGTCGCGAAACGCCGCGAAGCCCGCATCGGAGCTGTCGAAGATGAGGTCGATGTCGGAGATCGGCGTGAACGGGCGGCCCAGGAACAGGTCGCGAACCGTGCCGCCGTAGAGGCCGAGTTTCGCTCCGTGCCTCGCGGCCATCGCCGTGACTTCCTGGAGCATAGGCCAGGAGGCGATCAGGCGCTGATACTCGAAGTCGGACGGCGCGCGGGCCGTCTGTCCCGACACCGGCAGGCCCGCCAGCACCAGCAGAACGAGAAATGCCGCGATTCCGAGCGGACGCACCGCCGCCCATTTCCAGTCTACCGAACGCCGCTGCATCATCTTCTTCTCCTTGGTCGTGTCGTGTGTCATGCGCATCTTACCAGCATCGTCGCCTTTCTGGAAACTTCGCGTAGATGAAGCGACTCAGGCAGGGAGCATACACCTCGATCCTGCAGATAGAAAACGATATTCCGTTCGCCCTGAGCTTGTCGAAGGGCGAGTGCATTCGTGCTTCGACAAGCTCAGCACGAACGGTATCGAGTATGCGGGTGATTGTCGTGTTACGTGTGAGACGATTAGTAATGGCCTTTTCCTTGTAGATTCATGACTCATATTTGCATGAGTATTCATCTCGCAGAACTTTGAAGAACGTTCGGGAAGGGGTTTCGCGAGCGATCAATTCCGTCTCGCGCGTTCCGAGCGCCCGGGCCAGTCGTTCCACGGCCGTGCGGATGAAACGCTCCGCCTCGGCTCTGTCACTGAACTCGTCCAGCCATGAGCGAACGACCGAAGCGAGGCGCGCTTCGAGTCCCAGGATGGTTTCCGCGATCCGGCTCAGGCCGGCAATGTCGATGCCCGCAGGTACGGCCCCCGCGTTGAGCAGGGTCGTGACGCGGCCGATCAGAAGCGCCCGCGATTCCTGGAAGCTGACGAGGAACCGGTGCCGGGCGACCGGCGTTTCGCGAAACTCGCCGAACCGCTCGAACTCGAGCCATGTCTCGACATGGCCGATGCCCGAGCGATACACGAACCGGTCGTCCCGGATGACCCCGTCGATCCGCTCGGCGACGCGCGTCAGCGGGGCGCCGGGGAACGGCTTCAACTCGTTCACGCGGCTCGACGACTCGAGATCGATGCGGAACCGGCGCAGGTTCAGGGCCAGTTTCGCGAGGTGGTAATAGGTGCGCACCCGGTCCTCGTCGCCGACGAACGGGTTGTTCATGAGCAGGAAACAGCGCGACGCCATCCCCTCCGCCTCGATCGCCGTCAGCACGGCCTCGATCTCGTCGAAGGTATAGGCCGGGTGCGCGGCCTCGCCTTCGAGGGCAAGCCGCAGGGTGTCGGTCTTGAGCATGCGGATCGACTCGTCGGTGAACGAGTCGATGCCCACCACGATCTCGTCGATGCCGAGGCGGCGGTAGGCTTTCACGAGATCGAGCCTGACCTCGCCTTGGCGTCCCGGCGCCGTCCGGCGCAGAAATCCGGCAAGGCCGCTGTGGCGCACGTAGAATTCGAACCACGGCCCGAGGCCCTCCGCGGCGACGCCAGCCGCGAGCTGCACGATCCGGTCGGGATCGCGGTTGAAATACGAGTCCAGAAAAAACACGTCGACGAACTCGCCCGGCTGCAGCGCGGCCATCTCCCTGATACGCTTCAGCAGGTCGATGACCAGTTCAGGTTTCAAGGCGGTGAATGGCTGGAAACCGCCCGAACAGCAGATACTGCACCGGTTTCCGCAGCCGCGGCTCGAGAGGATGAGGTAGCTGAGCCTCGCGGGCGTTTCGCGGCGCGGCACGAAGTAACCCCGGAAAAACCGGTCGTAAACGGGCGAATAGATGCGCCGAAGCGTGACGGGGTCGAACCGCAGGGTGTTCAGCCCCGCCTGGGTCAGCAGGGCCCGTCGGTCGA
>DAOSOK010000028.1 GCA_035373905.1 Candidatus Ozemobacteraceae bacterium
CGTGTCCACTTTTTCAAGTTGTCGTGAAAAGTACGCAAGATTCGGATGAACCATATTTTTGAGGGAGCCCCCGGAGCGGAGCCGAGGGCGTAGCGGTGGGGGCGGCGGGCGGGACGCACCGGGGCCGACTTGTAGGGCCGGAAAACTACCCTATTGAGCCCTGCAGAATGAAAACCAACCATTCGCCCTGAGGTATCGAATGGCGAGCATTGGCAGCAATGGTCGATTGCGGGTTCGTACTTCGATACCTCCGCACGAACGAAGCCAACAGCTTGCCCTGGATCAAGCAGCGGGCTCATTTGCGGCGAGGCCCGGCGTTACAGGAACCCGTTCATCCGCCACCAGCGGATCGTCTTGCGAATGCCGCGGTCGAGCGGGGTGAAGGCGATGGGGCCGAGATCGTCGAGCAGGGTCTTCACGTCGTAGACGTTCGAAGCGTAGAACATCTCGACCCGCGCCCGGGTGAACAGCGGCGGGGTGCGGATCCCCAGCAGCGTCCAGAGGGCTTCCAGCGCCAGTCCGAGCGGCATGAGGAGCCGTTTCGGCAGCAGGCGCGGCGCGGGCATTCCGAGATGCCGGCACCAGCGTTCCCAGTAGTCGCGCATGGTCGGCACCTCGGGGTTGCCGGCGTTGTAAACGGCCACCCCGGACGCCTGGTTTTCGGCGATCCGCAGGATGATCCGGGCGAGGTCCTCGACGAAGATGGTCTGGAAGAGGTTGCCGTCCCGCCCGGGCATCGCGGGGGTTCCGGCGAGCACGGTCTTGCAGTATTCCCAGGGGCCGGCGTGGAACTCGCGCGGGCCGTAGACCCAGACCGGGCGCACGACGGTCAGCCCGACCCGCCGGTTCTCGGCCCTCCGGATCAGCAGCTGCTCGGCGATGCATTTCGAGACGCGGTACGAGTTCATCGCCGAGGGGAACACCGTTTCCAGCGGGTACATCAGCCGGGGGCGCCGGGGCGCATCGACGGGCTTTGGGCGATCGCAATCCTCTTCGCCGAGGACGGCGTTGGTGCTGAGATGGATCATGCGGGCCCCGGGCGGCAGGGCTTCCAATACCGCGAGGCTCCCCTCGACATTGGCGCGGTGGAACTCGCGATACTCGCCCCAATCGGCCGCCAGCGCCGCGGCATGGACGACCAGGTCCTGGCCGGTGAGCGCGGCCGCGAGCGCCTCGCCGTCCGACAGTTCACCGCGAACGATGCGGGGGCCGTACCGGTCGATGAAGCGCGTGTTCGAGGTCGGCCGCAGGAAGGCGGTCACGCGATGGCGCTTCGAGAAGACCTTGACCAGATGGCTTCCGATGAACCCCGAGGCGCCGGTGATCAGGATGTTCATGAAAGGGCGTATTTCCGTTTCAGCGCGGCGAGAAGACCGAGCAGCCGGTCGAGGTCTTCCCTCGAGTGCTCCGACGAGACCGAAAGCCTGATCCGGGCGCGGCCGCGGGCGACGGCGGGGAAGGTCACGGGCGTGACGTAGACCCCCTGCTCGTGGAGTTCGCGGCAGATCGCCCGCAGAACATGCTCGTCGGAAATCAGGACCGGCACGATCGCGGTGGTCGAGCCGAGGGTGTCGAACCCGAGCGTTTTCAGCCCGGCGGAAAGATACTCGGTGTTCCGGCGCAGTTTCTCCCGGTGGTGCGATTCGGTCTCGAGAATATCGAAGACCGCGATCAGCCCCGCGACCGTCGGCGCGGGAATGCTGGTCGAGAAGATGTACGAGCGGGCGAAATGGCGGACATACTCGACGACCCGCGCCGAACCCGCGAGATAGCCGCCGATGCCGGCCGGCGCCTTGGACAGCGTGCCGATCGTCAGGTCGATCTGCCCGTCGAGGCCGTACATTTCGGCGGTTCCCCGGCCGTTGGGCCCGATGATCCCGAGCGCGTGGGCCTCGTCGATGAGGAGCCGGGCGCCGTATTTTCTGGCCAGGGCATGGAGCTCGGGCAGGGGGGCGATGTCGCCGTCCATGCTGAAGACGCCGTCGGTGACGATCAGCTTGCCCCTGAAATGCTTTCCGGCACGCTTGAGCAGGGACTCGAGATTCGCCAGGTCGTTGTGGAGGAAATACTTCAGGGTCCCGTCGCTCAGCTGCGCCCCGTCGACGAGCGAGGCATGGGCGTAGAGATCAGCCAGGATCACGTCGCGCGAGGTGACCAGGGCCTGGATGGTTCCGACGTTGGCCTGGTAGCCTGTCGGAAACACGCATGCCGCCTCGCATGTGTAAAACCGGGCGATCTTCTCTTCGAGCTCGAGATGAAGGTCGGTCGTGCCGCTCATCAGCGCGACCGATCCGGTCCCGTAGCCGTATTTTTCGGCGGCCGCGCGGGAGGCCTCGACGACTTTCGGGTGAGTCGAAAGTCCCAGGTAACTGTTGGAAGAAAAGAGCAGCATGTCTCGCGCCGCGCCGGTTTCGGGATCGAGCACGCGGGCGGTGCGTCCGGGCGGGCCGGCCAGGGCGCGGCGGTAGAAATACTGCCCGCCCTCGCGGATGGCCTGCAGTTGCGGGGCGAACCAGTCCGCCTTGGCGAACAGGTCGTCGCTTTCGGGCGGCGGTTCGAAGAGAGCTTCGGTCGTCTGGCTCATAGTATTTCTCACCCTTTAGAATTCAGATGGATACGAGGATCCGTGATCGGGATTTCAGGTTCGGCGGATGTTCGCCAGGAGCGTCCGGGCCTTTTCCGACAACGCCGCCCGGATCGCGCGGAACTCGACATTTCTCCAGAACATGTATGGGGTCGGCTTTTCCCCCGTTTCGACCATCACATCGATGTCGTATCGGCCGTCATCCAGGCGACGGGCCCGGACCAGGAGGCTGTCCCCCGCCCCGACATTCACAAAACGAGCGTACAAGCCGCATCCCCAGGGGACGATCGGTTCCGGCACGAGCGACATGGCATGCAGGGAGGCCGCCTGCAGTGCGAGATCGCCGGCGACGACCGCCCGCCGAGCCGTTGGGGAAAGCCGATCGGGAGCCGAAGGGACGGCTGCGAGCCCGGACAGGCGCACGAGCAGCGAGCCCGGCTCCGCCTTCCCGATCGTGAAATCGGCCTGGAAGGTCGGGCCGTGAAACAACAGGCCCGGGTAGAGGTCGGCACGGGGCAGCTTCAGGGAACCTTCCCCGAAGGCCGGGTTTCCGACATCCGCCCCAGGTTGGGAAATACCGGCGGACGGGCGGGCGGAGGGTTGAAGGAAACGGCCGCGAATGAACGCTGCCCCGACATCGTCGAGCAGTTCCACGATGCGAGCTCCCTCAGCCTCGCGCGAGCCGTCGACAGGACCCGAAACCGGCGCCGAATGCAGACGGGCGGTTTTCGGGCGATCCCGGCGCAGCATGAGCGGCTGTACGAGTTCGATTCGTTCGAGAGTCGCGAAATCCCCCGTTTCTTCAGCATCGAGCAGTTCCTCGACCAGGAGCGCGAAGGGAGCGAAGGGCGTGCCGTCGATCCGGTGGTCGGCGAGCAACGGCACGGCTTCGAGCGAAAACAGCCTGTCGGCCATGGGCCCTCTCAATCGGTGGGCAACGAGTCGAAGAAATCGGTCATCGCCTTGATCGAGGTGAAGGTCTTCAGCTTCGAATCGTCGATCATGAGATCGAGCCGATCCTCGAGCTGGTTCAGCATCTGGATCGCCTTCAGGCTGTCGAGACCGAGGGCGAAGAGGTTCTCCTCGTACTGGTGCGGCGCCACTTTGATCCTGGCCACGTCAAAGAGCGTTTCGGTGATCAGCGCGACCAGCTCCTCACGGGTGATGTCAGGCCGTTTCATCGGTTTCCTCCCTTTCGAACGATTCTCACTCTGTTCACTTCCCTGGCGACGATTTAAGGCGCCCTCCCGATCTCGGGCCGCTCGAAGACGACCGCCATGTGATTCCCGGCAAAGCCCGAATTGATGAAGAGGAAGCGGTTCATCCGCATGCCCGCGTAATCTGCCTTCCTGTAGTAGGCGTTGGCCTTCACCCGCTCGTCGCGCTCGAAGACGTTCCGCACCTCGGGAAGGTAGTGCGAATGCATGCAGCGCAGGCCGAGCACCCCCTCGCTGACCGCCTGGGTGCCGAAGGTCGTGCCGAGAAAACTCTTGAAGGCGAAGAGCGGGATGCGGTCGGCGGCGTCGCCGAAGACATCGCGGATCGCCTCGGTTTCGAAATGGTCGCAGTTCGGCGAGCCCGAGGCGGAACCGGCGATGAAATCGATCTCGCCGGGCTTCACCCCGGCGTCGGCAATGGCTTCCCTGATGGCGATGCGCAGGTCGTCGGGCGTCGGCTTGAGGAAGTCCGGCGAGCCGTTCGACATGCCGTATCCGCACATGCGGGCATACGATGGGCGGCCCGGCACCTCTTTTTCGAGGATGAAACAGGCGGCGGCCTCACCGACGACCATGCCGTCACGGGTCTTGCAGTAGGGCCGGCAGGCGGTGTTGGGCTCGTCGTTGCGGTGCGAGAGGACGCGAAGTTTGTTCCAGAGGTGGTAGGTTCCGGTTTCGAGGCAGACGTCGACGGCGCAGATGATGGCCCGGTCGACGACGCCGCGCTGGATGAGCGACTCCGCCTGAAGAACGGCGTTGAGACCGCTTGTGCACGAGGAACTGATGAGGAAGCACGGTCCCTTGGCGCCGAACAGGCTGGCCAGCCGTGACGGGATGTAACTGTTCATCCCGTGGATCAGCGAGGAGATCTTGTACTTCTCCTTCATGTAGTATTCCTTGACCAGCTCGGCGACGTACAGGAAATTCCCGAGGCTGCTGGCCACGATCACCGCGGTCCGCCACGGTTTCTCGCGGATCGCGTCGCGGATCCCGGCGTCGCGCAGGGCCTCGTCGACGACGTAGATCGCCGCTTTGACATAGTCCTGTTCGAGGTCTTCCTCGGACAGCAGAGGAACGATGTCAGGGGGCAGCCGGTCGGCCGGGATCGGTGAAATCAGGCCGGCAATGCAGGTTTTCACTTTCGGATGCAGGGGAAACCGGGTAATGCGCCGGATGCCGCTCTCGTGCGCCCGAAACTTCTCCTCGTTTTCGGCCGCCCCGATTCCCGCTGCGGAAACCAGGCCCAGGCCGGTGATCACGACTTTTTCCACGGATTGCCCTCTCTTTCCGGTCTCGAAATCACCCGTCTTCTCGATGGATTTTCAGGGCGATATCCGTTTCCAAATATACCAGCAATTTCTTCAAAGGATGGTGGTAGAATTATCCTCTCATGACAACGATCTTCGAGCCCTTCCGGTGCCGCCGCCTGCCCCTTCCCACCCGCATTCTCCGGGCGGCGACCTATGAAAACATGGCCGACCCGGCCGGGCGCGTCGGAGAACGCCACGCCGCGCTCTACGAGCGGCTGGCCCGGGGCGGGGCGGGAACCATCATCACCGGGTTCGCCTACGTCTCCCGGCAGGGACGCGCTCTCCAGCCGTTCCAGGCCGGCATCGCGGGCGAGGAGCATGTCGAGGCCTGGAAACCCGTCATCGAGCGGGTGAAACGGGCCGACCCCACCTGCCGGGTCGTCCTGCAGATCGCCCACACCGGCCGCCAGACCGGAAGCGCCGCGACGGGCCAGGCCGTCGTCGGGGCCGGGCCGGTGCGCTGCACCTATTTTCTGTCGCGGGTCCGCACGCTCACGACCGAGGAGACGGCCGCGCAGGCCCGGGTTTTCGGAGACGCCTGCGAGCGCGCCGCCCGCGCCGGGTTCGACGCCGTGCAGATCCATGCCGCCCACGGCTATCTCATTCACCAGTTTCTTTCGCCGTACACCAATCGTCGACGGGACCGGTACGGCGGCGACCGTTCGCTCTTCCTGAAGGAAGTCCTGTGCGAGGCCCGGTCGCGCACCGACATCCCGATCCTGCTCAAGATGAGCGGCGCCGAGGATCGTCCACGGGCCATCACTCCGGAGTTGACCGCCTCGTATATCCGTGAGATCGAGCCTCTCGGCATCGTCGATGCCATTGAGATCAGCTACGGAACCATGGAGATCGCCTTCAACATCATCCGCGGCGGGCATCCCCTCGAGCCCGTCCTGCGCTACAACAAGCTGTTCACCCGTTTCGGCGAAGTATTCTGCCGGATATTCAAACACCTCATTTTCCCCTGGTACAAACGCCGATTTTTGCCATACTCTCCGGTATACAACCTCGACAACGCGCTTGCCGTCAAGAAACTGGCCCAGTCGTCCATTCCCATTCTCGTGACCGGCGGGATCCGTACCGCCGTCCAGGTACGGGAGATCGTCGAAGAACGCGGTCTCGACGGCGTCACCCTCTGCCGACCGTTCATCCGCGAGCCGGAAATCGTCGCGAAGTTCCGCGCGGACCCGCAGGCCGTCTCGCTCTGCACCAACTGCAACCTCTGCACCGTTCATTGCGACAGCCCGTTTCCCCTGCGCTGTCATGCCGTGCCCGAACGCCGCGGATCGCCTGAAGGGCAGGCTACGTAACCGCTCATGAAGCTCGTCGAACGTCTGGCCGAGATTCTGCTCTGGCTTTCCGAGCGATGCTTCAAACCGCTGGCGGTGGTTTTCTGCCTGGTCTTCGCCTGGTACGGCCCGGCCCTGCTCCCCCTGCGCGTCAACAACACCCTCGCCACCCTGCTCGAAAAGGACACTCCCGAGGAGCGCACCGACCAGGCGATCAAGAAGACCTTCGGCGACCTCGACGAGATCATGATCCTGGCATACCACGACAGGGAGCTGTTCACGCCGGCGAATCTCCGCCTGATCGTCGAAACGACGGAGCGGATTTCCCGGGTGCCGGGCGTGCGGAACTGCTTCTCGCTCTCGAGCACCCCCTTCTTCCGCAACACCATGGAAAACGGCGAACTGGTTCTGCATTGCGCCCCCCTCGTCGAAAACGCGTCCTACACGGCAAGCGAATGCCAGCGGTTGAAGGCCGATGCCGTCAACAACCGGCTCTTCGTCAACAACATCATCTCCCCCGACGGCCGGACCGCCGCGTTCAACATCGTCTTCGAGCCCGATGTGGAGCCCTTCGCCAAGGAAAACATCGTCCGCGCGATCCGCTCGATCTACGAGGACATCGCCCGGGGGGCCACCGGGCGGTTCTATTTCACCGGCATGCACGTCTTCATGGAAACCACGGGGACGATCATGCAGATCGACATCACCGTGTTCGCCATCCTCTCGATGCTGTTCCTGTTCATCGCCCTGCTGGCCATCTTTCGCCGGCCCGCGATGGCCTTCGTCGGCATCGGTTCCGCGATCATCGCCAACGCGCTGCTGTTCCTGACCCTCCACTTCCTGGGCCGCACCCTGTCTATCGCCACGACCCCGGTCCCCGCGATCACCATGGGACTCGCGCTGGCCTATTCCCTGCATATTCTGGCGGCCAAGCACGAGGGCAACCTCGACCACCCCGACGAAACCAGGGAGATCTTCGTCGGATCGATCTTTTCGGCTCTCACCTCGATCATCGGGTTCGGCACTTCGTGTCTCAATGCCATTCCGACCCTGGTCGATTTCGGGATCTACGCCAGCATCGGCACCTTCTACGCATGGCTGACGGCTCTTTTCTTCACCTACCCCGTGATGCGCATGATTCGCCACCGTCCCCATCCCCGCTTCGCCCGCCGTTTCAAGTTCCTTCTCCGCCTGGCGACGGCGCGGTATCGCAGGGCGATCCTCGCGACCGCCGTCCTCTGCTTCTTCGCGGGATTCCTCATCCTGCGCATGGAAGTGCAGACCGACTATTATCAGTATTACCGCCAGTCCTCGCCGATGACCCGGGCGGTCGACTTCGTCAACCGCACCATCGGCGGGCAGTATCCGATCGTCGTCGAGCTGGACACCGGCGCGCCCGACGGGGTCTATCGCAAGGAAGTCCTGCAATGGCTCGAGGGGTTCAAGCGCCAGTGCGAAACCCTGACCGGGGTCAACAAGGTGATCACCTATCTCGATCTGCTCAACGAAGGGTACAAAGCCTACGTCGACGACCTGCCGGCCGGCTGGTACGACGATCCGGCCAAGGTTTCGCAGATCGCCATGATCGTGCAGGACGCCAACGTCGACCTCAACGGCTATTATCGCAGCGATAACGCCGACAAGACGCTGATCTTCGTCCGGACCAGCCACATCAACTCGGCCAATTTTCTCGCCATCGTGAACCGGATCAACGTCCTGGTGGCCGAGGCGCCCCTGCCCAATGCCAGGTTCAGGGTCGGCGGCACCTACCAGCGGTGCGTGAATTCCGCCAACAGCATGGCGCTTTCGCAGTTCCAGGGCACCTTCTGGGAAGTCCTGGTCCTCTTCACCATGGCCTTCTTCATCATCTGGTCGTTCCGGCTGACAGTGATCGCCTTTCTCGCCAACCTGCTGCCGATCTTCGCCGTCTACGGCATCCTGAGCAGCCTCGGCGAGACCCTGAACATGGGAACGACGACCATCGCCTCGATTTCGCTGAGCATCGGGCTGGACGACACGATCCACTTCGTCGTCCGCTACATGAGCGCCTACCAGAAGCTGCAGAACGTCTATCGCAGCACGCGCGAGGTCATCCGGTCCCTCGGCACCAAGATGATGCTGGCCTCGCTGATGATCAGCCTCGCGTTCTGCACCCTGGCCTTCAGCAACATCCTGCCGATCTTCCAGCTCGGCGTCTACACCGTGGTTTCCATGATTCTCTGCTTCCTGGCCAACATGTTCCTGGTTCCGGTCCTCATCACCATGAAAAAGAACCCGTCGTCGGCCGCCCCCACGGCGAACCGCTGACCCGCTCATTCCCGATCCCGCTTCGGAGGAGCCCGCATGCATCATCTCGACTCGATCGCCGAATTCGCCTTCATCAACCGGATGGCGCAGAACCTGACCCATCATCCCGACCAGGTCAACAAGCGCCACGAGGCCGACGCCGAGATCCTGCGGCGCCCGGACGGCACCTTCTTGGCCGCCACCGTCGATACGCTGTACGAGGAGTATCACCTCGGGCTGATCCGCAGCCCCCGCGTCCTCGGCTGGAACCTCATCTCCAACGCTCTCAGCGACCTCGCCGCCGTCGCCGCCCAGCCTCTCGGGGTGCTGCTCGCCCTGACCATCCCGCCGGACCAGGATCACGACTGGACCCGCGAACTGTTCGAAGGGATCAATGCCGCGATCACAGGCCATGGGACCTGGTGTCTCGGCGGAGACACCAGTTTCGGCAGTCCTCCCGGGTTCTCCTGCACCGCCCTGGGAACGATCACGCGTCCGACCCCGCTTCTCCGCACCGGCGCAGGTCCAGACGACCTGCTGTACGTCACCGGGCCGCTCGGGGCGGGAAACACGCTGGCCATCGCCCACCACGTCTCCCGCGAACTCTGGGAGTCCCGGGAGAAGCAGTGCCTGCCCCGAGCCAGGCTCTCCGAGATGCAGGTCCTTCACCCGTTCGCGAAATGCGCCATCGACACCAGCGATTCCCTGGTGCAAACCCTGTCGATCCTCGCATCGGTAAACCACGTGGGCATCGACATCTCGCCCACACCCGATCTGTATATTCCCGAAATGACGGAACTGACCTCGCGCATGAACTTTCCGCTCTGGCTGACCAACGTCCTCGGTCTCGGGGAATACGAGATCGTCCTGGCGGTCGGCCGAGACCGGGAAGCCGCGTTTCTGGCCGAAGCCGCGCGACACGCGATTCCCGTCAAGAAGCTCGGCGCCACCTCGCCCGATCCCGGCATCCGGATCCGAGACGGCGAGCGGGTCTTCCCCCTCGACATCCCCCACCTGCTGAACCTCTTCGGCAAGTGCTCCTCGCGGGAAGTCTACCTCGAAGCCCTGATCGAGTATGACCGCCGCCTGCGAAACCCATGCCCGTGAACGGGCCCCGCTTTTCCAGGGCTCGACGGCGCGCCTCATGAGAACCACGACACTCTCCAGGTCGATATCTCGCGCTATAGGTCGCCCGACGGAGAAGCTAAAGAGGAAAATCCGGCCCTGCACCGGGGCGGCGGAAAATGATATGCTGTCGTGCATGATGAAGAACCTGATGACGGACGAAAAACTGCGGGAGCGGCGCGTTCCCCGGGAAGAGGACCTGCGCGGGCCGTTTCTGCGCGACCAGACCGCGATCATCCACTCCCTGCCGTTCCGGCGGCTCAAGCACAAGACGCAGGTGTTCTCGGCGCCCGAGAACGATCATATCTGCACGCGTATGGAACACGTCATGCACGTCGCGACGATCGCCGTCTCGATCGTGCGCGGCCTCAACCGCCTCGGCTGGCAACTGAACGAGGAGGCGGCGTTTGCGATCGGCATCGGCCACGACCTCGGCCACCCGCCCTTCGGCCACGTCGGCGAGCACGCCCTCGACGCGATTCTCGGTCGGCACGGTTCGTCGTTCATGCACGAAATAAACGGGCTCCGCGTCGTCGACGTCCTCGCGAACGACGGACGGGGCCTCAATCTCACCTTCGCCGTCCGCGACGGCATCGTCTGCCACAACGGCGAAAAGTTCGAACCCAGCCTCGTTCCCGCCGACACGCCGAACATTCCCGAGCACGTTCTCGACCGGAACGCCCGGCCCTCGACCTGGGAAGGCTGCATCGTCCGATTTTCCGACAAGATCGCCTACCTCGGCCGAGATATAGAAGATGCTATAGATGCAAACCTGATCTCAGAGCAGGATGTCCCCGACCTCGTGCGTCGCGAACTCGGCAACCGGAACGGCGAGATCATCAACACGCTGGTCGTCGACCTGATCACCGCCTCGAGCGACAGCGGGGCCATTCGTTTCTCTCCCGAACGATTCGCGATCATCAACGAACTGCGCCGGTTCAACTACGAACGCATCTATTTTCATCCGAAGCTGAGAGAATACGGCGCCTACATCGACGAGATCGTGGGCCGTCTGTTCGGGCATCTGCACGGACTCGCAACCCGGTTCGGTGCCGAGTATGCGCGCTACGCGGCGTCCCCGCTCCCGCTCGACCGGATGTTCGGCCATTATCTCGAACGGATGGAACAGGCGTATCAACGCGAATCGGCCGGCCCAGAGCGCATGGCCGCCGATTACCTCTCGGGGATGACCGACGAGTTCGCCCTCTCCTCGCTCAGGCAGATCACGTTCCCTCCACCGATCTGTTGAACATGGCGGAGCACCCGGCCAGCATGACGAATCCAGCGCGCAGATATTATATAGTAATGTGTATATTGTTTCTGGCCGTCTTTTCGTTTCCGACGCCGGCCGGTGCGCTGCCGCAACTGCCGCTCTCGATCGTGGAACGGATAGCCCCCGTATTCGATCTTCCGGCCGCCGAGTATGGGGGAAAGCGCGTCGGGTATCAATATACGGCGATCAGGATTTTTTCCTTCTCCCTGTTCATCATCGACAGCCAGCTCGTTTTGTATGACGATGACAAGACCGAGGACCTCTCGGGCCCGGAGCTCGAAAAGATCGAAAAAACGTATGGCAACATGACCAGCAACATCCCGCTGTGGCTGAGGTACCGGAACTCGTTCCTGATCCTGGTTTATATCTGCGTCTTTGTTTTCGTCCTCAAACGGCATTTCGCCGAGGAATAGCCTCTTGCCCTGGTGCCGACGTGGTTTGTCACTTTTTCTCTGACGAAGACGACGGAGATGCAACCAGCCCCGCGGAAGATATAGCAGAAAGGATATCTGCCATTGCCGTATCGGGAATAGACGCGACATCGGAACGGCCGACGGTATATTTCTGCATGCGAAGAACGATGCGTTCCCAGGCTTCCCGGGATCTGGAGGCTCCGCCAAGCGTGCGCTCACGATCGTGGCATCCGATGCAGTACAGGTCGATCGCATCCGCCCGGCTGACCGTCATGGCAGCTGGTTCCGAGGCTCCAGCCGCCGGAGTCACCGATACGACGGCGGTTGCGAGAATGGCAGCCAGCGCGGCGCGCGTATCTTCCCTGCCCCGAGCGCCGGCCCAGGCCATGGGCTCGACAATCTCGATCCAGCGCGGGATTTTTCTTCTGCCGAGCCCATCCACGGCGGTCTCGCGGTCATGGCAGGAGATGCATTCCCTGTTGAAGGCCGCCTGGTCGGGGCGTTCGACGACCTCGCCCGGCGTGAGAGACTGCCAGGCCCGAGCCGCCTGCAAATACGGCAGGATCATTCCGGCCGCGGCCATCGGAAAAAGCACGGCGAGCGCGTATCCGATGGGGTTCATCCGCTTCGGGGAAACGAGGACGTTCCTGCGAGCCAGGAATTTCATCGCGAACAGCACGAAGGCCAGCGCGCCGAACAGCGCATGCCCCCATGACGCTGTTCTCATCGGCACCTGATAATTGGAGAGGCGATCGATCATTCCGATCAGAAGGATCACGGCGGGAACGACGACAAGGCGCCCACCCCAGCGATGAAGCGGACTTGCCGGCCGCCACAGTTTTATCGCGCCGAGACAGAGCGCGCATGCTCCAACGATCCCGCCCACCCATACCCCGATATGAGGCACCATCCGTCATCCTCCCTGTAACGCCCGCCATGATTCATCAGCAGGCAGCGAATATTTCGCTCCAGTCATGATAAACGGCGTGGAAATGCCCAAAAGCATCTCCACGCCGTCAGAAATCAGTCCGTCAGTTCACCTTCTCGAATTTTTCTTTCGGGGACATGCAGACGGGGCATTTGTCGGCCGGAGCCTGTCCGGTGGTATAACCGCAGACGAGGCAGACGAAGAAGTCTTTCTTGCCGGCCTTCATGGCATCGAGATCCTTGAGAGCCTCGGCATACATCCTGGCATGGTCGCCCTCGACTTTGGCGGCGCCGCCGAACAGAACGACCGCCATGTCCTGCTTCTCGGTTTCGGCGGTTGCCTTGAACTCCGGATACATCTTCTCGGTTTCGTGGGTCTCACCGGCAATCGCGGCCTCGAGATTTTCCTTCGTGGTCTTCACGACCGGCGTCTCGAGCTTGGGCTCGGCCTTGCCGCCCTGCTTCTCGATCTCGGCCTTGAGATTCGCGGCATGAACGCCTTCCGCTTTCGCGGCTGCGCGGAACAGGCTGCCGACGCCGAGATATCCTTCCTCGTCGGCCTTCTTCGCGAACTCCGTATATTTCGCCTGGGCGTTCGATTCGCCGTTGAACGCCGTCAGCATGTTCTCAAGGGTATTCCCCGCAACCTGTGCTGCAACCGGGGCCGCGGGAGTCGGTTCCGCCGGAGCGATGACGACGTCAGGCGTCGCAGCGGCGTCAGGAGACGCGTTCTGGGCAAACAACGCACCCGTCATCAGAAGGGAAACCGCAAAAAGGGAAACCACGATACGTTTCATGTTCCTCACTCCCCGATTGAATTTTGTACAGGGATAGTAACGTCTTCCCATTGTATAGTCAATACTACAACCACATCCGTCCGCCGTCATTCACGATACAACCAGACGAATGCCTGAATGACGCCCCACCACGCCAACTCGTTTGTGCCGATGTTGGTGAAAAAGAAAAAATTCCCGTTGACATCATTCGATTATTTTAGTATTCTAATACCAGAATAAAGCAATAAAGGATGTGCGCGATGGCCGAGATTGTGAAATTTTCTGATGCGGTGAACCTGGGGTTCCATTCCATGATCTACCTCTCCATGCATCAGGACCAGGAGATCCCCCTCCATGACATCGCCGTCGCCCTGCGCGTCTCGGAAGCGCATCTTTCGAAGGTTCTTCAGCGTCTGCGCAAGGTCGGGCTGGTTCTCGCCAGCCGCGGGCCGGCCGGCGGCTACCGCCTCGCCCTGAAGCCCTCCGACATCACGTTCGCCCGCATTTTCGAAGCCATCGAAGGGCCCATCACTCCACAGTATTGTCTCTTCGGCAGCCCCGTCTGCATGAATTCGTTCTGCAACATGGGCAGCTTCATCGGTCACATCAATACGGAAGTGAAAACCTTCCTCGAAAAGACCACCCTCGCCGACCTTCCCGTCACCGGTTTCCAGTCCCCGAAACCGCGCGCCGCCTGACACGGCGAAAGGAGTTATCGCATGAAACGCAAGATCATCAGCATCGACGAATCGAAGTGCAACGGTTGCGGCCTCTGCATCCCGGGGTGTCACGAAGGCGCCCTCCAGATCGTGGACGGGAAGGCGAAGCTCGTCGCCGACGTGTATTGCGACGGTCTTGGCGCCTGCCTCGGCGAGTGCCCACAGGGCGCCCTCTCGATCGAGGAGCGCGAGGCGGTCGAGTTCGACCAGAAGCTCGTCGACCATCGTCTGGCGGCGCTCAAGGCCCAGAAGGGCGGCGGTTGCCCCTCACAGAGTCACGGACACCACCACGGCGGCGGCTGCCCGGGAAGCGCGATGCGCCAGATGAATCGCCCCACGCCGGCTGCATCTGCCGCGATGGCAAGCGGTTCGGCCCAGTCCCAGCTCGGCCAGTGGCCCGTCCAGCTGATGCTCGTCCCTCCCGCGGCGCCTTTCCTGCTCGAAGCCGACATCCTCCTCTGTGCCGACTGCGTTCCGTTCGCCCTGGCCGATTTTCACACACGGTATCTGGCCGGCCGGGCGGTTCTCGTCGGCTGCCCCAAGCTCGACGACAGCGATCATTACCTGAACAAGCTGATCGAGATGTTCAAGACCTCGCGCCCGAAACGCGTCACCGTGGTCCGCATGGAAGTGCCCTGCTGCGGCGGCCTGGCCTGGCTGGCCGAGGAAGCCCGCCGGGCGGCCGGACTTGATTTCCCGCTCGAAGTGCATACCATAGGAATTCAGGGGGGCGTCATACAGAAACAAAACGTCTCCTGATTTTTGAGAGGGTTTCACCGGCTTTTTCCTTCTTTCCGCGCGCGACGACGCGACGTTGCTTTCTATTACTTGTGCAATATATTCTTAATTCTATTTTCAGGAGGATACAATCATGGGTATGTTCTGCTATCAGTGTGAACAGACGGCACAGGGCAAAGGCTGCATGATGGCCGGCGTCTGCGGCAAGGACGCAACCACGGCCGCGCTGCAGGATCTGCTGCTCGCCGTGACCAAGGGCACCGCCATGTATGCCCATCGGGCCCGCATGCTGGGCTCCGTTGACGCCGGCATCGACCGGAACGTCATCGAGAATCTCTTCACGACCGTCACCAATGTGAACTTCGATCCCAACCGTCTCTCCGCCCTCATCCAGGCCGCCGTCGAAAAGCGAGTCGCCGCGAAGAAACTCTATGAAGCGGCCTGCTCCAAGGCCGGCAGACAGCCCGAGACCCTGAACGGCTTCGCCACGCTCGCTCCCGCCCCGGACATCCCCGGCATGGTCGCCCAGGCCGCCCAAGTGGGCATCGAGCACCGCAAGAAGCTCTACGGCGAAGACATCACCGGCCTGATGGAACTGCTGACCTACGGTCTCAAGGGCATGGCCGCCTACGCCGACCACGCCGCGATTCTCGGCAAGGAAGACGCAGCCGTGAACGCGTTCTTCCACGATGCGCTCGACCTGCTGACCCACGAGAAGCAGACGGTGGACGAGTTGTTCGCCTACAACATGAAGGCCGGCGAAGTGAACCTGAAAATCATGGGCCTGCTCGACGCCGGCAACACCGAGACCTACGGGCACCCCGAGCCGACCAGCATGCGCATCTCCGCGGTCAAGGGCAAGTGCATCCTCGTCTCCGGCCACGATCTGAAAGACCTCTACGCCCTGCTCGAGCAGACCGAGGGGAAGGGCATCAACATCTACACCCACGGCGAGATGCTGCCCTGCAACGCATACCCGAAGCTGAAGAAGTTCAAGCACCTCGTCGGCAACTACGGCGGCGCCTGGCAGGATCAGGCCAAGGAGTTCGAGGCGTTCCCCGGCGCAATCCTGATGACCACCAACTGCATCCAGAAACCCCGCGACACCTACAAGGGCCGCATCTTCACCTGCGGGCTGGTCGCCTGGCCCGGCGTGAAGCACATCGCCGATCGCAACTTCGCCCCGGTCATCGAGGCCGCCCTCGCCGCCCCCGGCTTCACCGCCGACGAGCCCGAGAAGCGGATCATGATGGGCTTCGCCCGTAACGCCGTGCTCGGCGTGGCCGACAAGGTCATCGACGCCGTGAAGGCCGGCGCCATCAAGCACTTCTTCCTCATCGGCGGCTGCGACGGCGCGAAGAGCGGCCGAAACTACTACACCGATTTCGCCCAAGCCGTGCCGAAGGACTGCGTGATCCTGACCCTCGCCTGCGGCAAATACCGCTTCAACAAGCTGGAATACGGCGACATCGGCGGCATTCCGCGCCTGCTCGACATGGGCCAGTGCAACGACGCCTACTCGGCCATCCAGGTCGCCGTGGCGCTCTCCAAGGCCTTCAACACCGACGTGAACAGCCTACCTCTCTCGATGGTGCTCTCCTGGTACGAGCAGAAGGCCGTCTGCATCCTGCTCACCCTGCTCTCGCTCGGCATCAAGAACATCCGCCTCGGGCCGTCCCTGCCGGCGTTCGTCACTCCGGCCGTCCTCAACGTGCTCGTGGAGAAGTTCAGCATCAAGCCCACCACCACCGCCGAAGCCGACCTCAAGGCCATCCTGCCCAACCACCAGATCAAGGTCGCGGCAGCCGACGCCTGATCGATTCGTTCGCTGACGGCCGGCCCCGCGGGGCCGGCCGTTTTTCTCCCGTCACGACACCATATATCTTACACTATGTATTTTCCCGTCTCGACACATGTCTGCAAAGGCGCCACCGGAACATGTCCGCACGCACTGGGCGGCATGGAGACCCTGATCGCCGGAATCGATCGCGTTCTCGCCTCCTTCGGCGTCGGCTCGCCGGACAATGCCGGAACACCGGCCGCAGCGGCTCATCTTCGTTTTTCCATCGGCATCGCCGCTTGCCCGAACGCCTGCTCCCGCCCCCAGATCATGGACGTCGGGGTCATCCGGGCCGGGTATCCCTCGATTTCGGCCGATCACTGCGCGGGTTGCGGCGCGTGCGTTTCGGTCTGCCGGGAAAGTTGCCTGGCCCTCCGTGATGGCCGCGTCGCCTGTGCCTTCGCAACCTGCGTCGGGTGCGGCGCGTGCCGGAAGGCCTGTCCCGTCGAAGCGATCGCCCCGGGAAGAGAAGGTTTCCGCGTCCTGGTCGGAGGTCGGCTGGGGCGTCATCCCCGCCTTGCGACGGAACTTCCCGGGCTCTTCACGGCGGAACAGGCCTGCGACCGGCTCGCCGTCTGCCTGAAGGCTTTTGCCGACGCCCGGCGCCCCGGCCTGCGTCTCGCTGCCCTGCTGGACGGCGAGAGTTCCGGCCTGAGCCGGAGTCTCGGCCTGTGACGCCGAATCTCACGAAGCGGGCTTCTGCCGCGGTGTTTCTCGGCATCACGGCGATTCTCGCGTTCGCATCATGGAAAGCGCGGTTCCCGCTGCTGCTGGCCGACCGGTTTCTGCCGGGCTCGGGCGTCGTGGAAATCCTGTTGCTGGGTGGGTATGGAGCCTGGATTTTCGGCCTGCTCGATGATCCCCGCCGGGCCCCCGTCATTCGAAAACGCATCTGGAGGCTTTTTTCGGCCGTCTTTTTTCTCCAGCTCGCGCTGGGCCTGGCCGGCTTCGAGCGGTTTCTCATGACCGGCGCCCTTCACCTGCCCATTCCGGCACTCATCGTCGCGGGCCCGCTGTATCGCGGCGAAGGGCTGTTCATGCCCATCCTCTACGGCGCGACGCTTCTGCTGGCCGGAAGCGCCTGGTGCAGCCATCTCTGCTACATCGGCGCATGGGACCACGCCTGCGCGACGTCGAAGAACCGCCCCCCCACGGGTATTTCCGCCAGGCTCCCCTGGCTTCGGGCGCTCACGCTCGCGGGAACGGTCGCCATGGGGATCGGGTTCCGCCGTTTCGGTGTCGGATGTGATACGGCAATTGCGATGGCGGCAGCGTTCGGCCTGGGCGGCGTCGCCGTGATGCTCCTGTTCTCCCGGAGCAAAGGCGTGATGATGCATTGCACCGCATACTGTCCCATCGGGTTTTTGAGTACCACGCTCGGCAAGCTGAACCCGTTCCGGCTCCGCATCGCCCCTTCGTGCGATGTCTGCGGAGCCTGTTCGCGGTCGTGCCGGTACGGCGCGCTCCAGCCGGAACACCTGGCCCGGCAAACCCCGGGCCAGACCTGCACCTTATGCGGAGATTGCCTCGGGGCGTGTGCCCGAGGCAACCTGGGGTATGCATTTCCGGGGCTCGGTCAGACCGCCGCCCGGAGGCTGTTTCTCGCGGTGATCGTCATTCTCCACGCCGTCTTTCTCGGCGTGGCGAGGATCTGACGAGCGGCTTCATTCGAAATACGCAGCCGGGTCGATGCCAGCCTCGCGCAGGGCGACAAGCCGCGCATCCGCGCTTCCGGAAGATTCGATCGCGGGCTCGGCCATTGCGAGCACGGGCTCGGCGGCAGGGGCGGTTCCGGTGATCTCGCGAACGAAGCGGGGCGAGAGGCAGGGATTTTCACCGCCCTCGGAAGGCACGTCGGCGACCGGAATCCAGACGAAGTCGGGATGATTCCAGAGGCTGCGGGGGTCCCAGAAACCGCCGACGACTTCGCCGCGGTCGTTCAGGTTCAATATATAGTGATATGTTTGCGTGAACGTCTCGGTCCCGACGAATTCGGGCTTCACGCCGTCGGTCACGAAGTGGACGGTCGTGGTAACCCAGACGCGGTTATGAAAGAACCAGACCGGGGCCCATTCGGTCTCGTAGCCGCAGATCGGGAAGTTCCAGACCGACTTCGACCAGCTCGTGTCGGCCACGATGCCGCGGCCGCGCTTCTTGATGTTTTCGACGAGCAGGCGATGAAACAGGTCGGGCCGGATGTCCTGCGTCGCGAGGGTGACGTCGTTCTGGCGGTTGCCGTAGAAGAGGGTGCGTACGTCCATGCACATCTCACTCAACAAGGCCTTCTGGTCGGCGACGGTGAAGGCGATGCCGTTCAGCGTGCGGTTTCGGCGCGGTTCCGGCTCCATGATCGAGGCGGCGGCCCAGCCGTTGCAATGCCCCCACCAGGAGGGGGCGGTCGGATTGTAATGGTTTTTCTGTTCCCAGGCCTGGGCGCCGGGATTTTTGCCGGTGCGGCTCATCACGTACCGGTCGTAGCGCTGCATCGGCGACTCGGCGTGGCCGGCCCAGCCCTTCACGAGCTTGCCTTCCGCGCGCGACCACCAGTAGCCCGACCAGGGCATCTTCTTCAGAAACGCCGAGTCGGAGCCTCGGCTCGAGAGGCGTACGCTGCCCAGCTCCTGCGCGCCGGCGGAGCGGACCGCGAACAGCAGGGCGAATACGATGAGAAGCCAGCCGACGACGCCTATCAGCAGAGACCGGCGCACGTTTTCATTGATGAACGGATATTTACGCATCATGGTGATCATCCCTCACTTTCCTACCGTGACGAGGGTGTATTTCACGTCACGACCGGTCATCGACCGCGCCCAGGGCTCGCCCGCAACCCACTCCTGAACGAGTTTTCCGCGGGAATCGCCGGAATCGAGCGTCACGCGGTATCCCTGCTCCGTTTTCGCCCAGGACTGGGTCGTGGCATCGACGAACGTGATGCCGTCGACGTCGGTTGCAGCCTCGCCGGCGACGGCCGCGTCGCGCTCACGGGCGTCATCATCGGAAGCCTCGGCGAGCGGGAACATCGGCAGGTCGTAGGGGATCGCCGACTCGCCGCTGAAGAGCGGGGAGATACGCCCGCCGTCGAACATGCGCTCATGGGCCTGAGGCTTGCCTCCAACCGGAGTCACGTCGACGACGCGAACCGGGCGAAGATCCTGCTTCGAGAGGCAGAGAATGGCCTGCATTCCGGCCGAGTGTTTCGCGGCCGACGAGACGTGAACGACGAAGCAGGCGACGCCATCGATCTCCTTCTCGTTCTTCACCTCGAACAGCCATCGGACCGGGCTCGTCCAAGCCGTTCCCTGGGGATCCTGGCGGAGGCGGCTCGCCTCGACCGCCCAGGAACTCCCGACCTGCCACACCGGCATGAACCCTTCATCCGCGCAAGCGGACAGGATGCCGGCAAGGAGAAAGACCGCCGTCAGCAGCGGCCGTCTGATCGATTCCATCATCATCTTCCTCTACCTCCATTCCAAACGCTGGAAAGACTCAAGCAATTTTCATTCCACCCATGTTCGTTTGGCGAATGAAGCCTGTGATGCCGAATTCAGAAGACAGCGCCCAAAGGCCCGGTCATTTTTTCAGCACGGGAGGACAAATTCCGATCATGAATTCTGAATCATCTCGGATCCTCTGCCATGCTCGAAGACGCGGGCATTTTTACCCTGCCGCGCCACAAGGCATGTTCCGAAACCAGCGATGGATCATCGTAATCATGCGCACGGGCGAGTTTCAAACCCGCCCCTACGTTCCCTGGGAGGGGGGCGCACGTCATCGTCGATCGCCATTTCGGCGAATTTGCGGGGGGCGCGAGTGGTCGAAACTCGCCAATTTGGGGAAAATCGCGTATCATGGCGAATACGACACTCAGACACATGGAGGCATGGAAGGAATGTATAGAAATCGTTATATATCTATTCTCGCGGCGCTTTTCCTCGTCTTCGCCGTTGTCGGCGCCGATGCGCGCGACTGGCAGCGCGACCCGGCCAGCATCGTGATTCCGCATGCCCCGCGCGTCGTCGCGGTCGGCGACATCCACGGCGCGTTCAAGCAGCTCGCGGACACCCTCGAGACGGCGGGCATGGCGAAGCGCGTGGCCCCGACCGGGTTTGATCTGACCTGGACGGGCGGCACATCGGTCCTCGTCTTCACGGGCGACCTGACCGACCGCGGCGAGAACACGAAACAGGTGTATGACGCGGTGATGAGCCTCGAACGCCAGGCAGACGCTGCCGGCGGCCACGTGTTCGCGATGTTCGGGAACCACGAGGCGCTGCTGCTCAACGGCACCGTCGAGAAATGGGCCAAGACCCTGACCTCGCACAAGCAGAAGTGGTATCAGAACACGCTCGACTCGTTCACGAAGGCCGGCCTCGACTTTCATCAGGCAATCTCCCCGGAAGGCGTCTACGGCTCCTGGATCCGCCGCCGGCCGCTATTCGCGGTCATCAACGGGTATCTGTTCATCCACGGCGGTCTCCAGGCCGAGCCGCAGGGTCTCACCGCAATCGCGACCCGTTTCCGCATCGACATGGAGAAAGACGATTTCAACGCCGGCATCTTCATGGACGAAAAGGGGCCCCTCTGGAACCGCGACTGGTGGAATGATGCGACGCTGATCGAGAACAGCCTCCAGATCATGGGAGTCCGCGGCGTGATCTTCGGCCACACCGTCGGCGCCATGGGCACCGAGGGCGTCATCAACACCAAGGGCACCGAACTGATCGGCATCGACGTCGGCATGTCCCCGGCCTACGCCAAGAGCCAGGGCGGAGCCCTCGTCATGACCGCGACCGCAGACGGCGGCATCTCGGCGGAGGCCGTCTATCCAGACAAACCTTCGGCGAAGCTTTTCTCGATCGCCGGAACCGGCCGCCTCCCTCGCCGCCCGGCCCTCCGCCCCGCCAACGAACAGTTGCCGCGCACCGGCACGGACAACTGACCTCACTCGACTCCGCGTTCGAAAGCCCCGCCCCACCGGCGGGGTTTTTGACGTTTCATGGATCATTTTCCGACAATGGTGTATGATTGAGGGAGAGAGAGATCATTCACCGAGGGGAAACAGCCGCCCGGGCGTTGCAGATTTCGCATGGCAGGCAGTGAATTCCGACTGCCGGCACGTGCGCATCATCCGAGGCGCTCCCCGCAGGAGGATCCCGTGGACACGGAAACGGACAACAAGAAGACCATCCTGATCGTCGACGATATTCCGGACAATATCGAAGTGCTCCGGGGCACCCTCTTCCCGCAATACCGCATCAAGGCCGCCACGTCCGGCGCGAAAGCCCTGGCGATCGCATCCGGCGACGAACCGCCCGATCTCATCCTGCTCGACATCATGATGCCCGGCATGGACGGCTACGAGGTCTGCTCGATCCTGAAGGGCCAGGAGAAGACCAAGAGCATCCCCGTCATCTTCGTCACCGCGAAGGACGACCCGATAGACGAGGAAAAAGGCCTCAAGATCGGTGCGGTAGATTATATAACGAAGCCAATCAATCCGAGAATCATCGAGGCGCGCATCGCCACGCATCTTGCGCTTCGCCAGGCCATGATCGACCTCGAGCGCCAGAACGAGCTCCTGATCGAAAACGTCAGGCTCCGTGAGCAGGTCGACCGGATCATGCGCCATGACCTGAAAACCCCGCTGACCGTCTTTCTGAGCATCCCCAGCCTTCTGAAACAGCGCACCGACCTTCCCCCCGACGTCATCGAAACGATCGGCATGATGGAGAAGTCGGGATATCGGATGCTGGATATGATCAACAGATCCATGGACCTCTTCCGCATGGAGTCGGGAACGTACGAGTGCCACCCGGTCCCCGTGGATGTGGCAAAAATCGTGAGGCAGATAACGTTCGAACTCGGGGAAACCGCGAACGGAAAATCCGTTCTCTTCAGGCTCGAATCCGACGGGCGCGAGGTGGGTGACGACGAGGAGATCCTGATTTCGGGCGAGGCCAGCCTGTTCTATTCCATGCTGGCGAATCTCATCAAGAACGCGTTCGAGGCATCTCCCGCCGGGGGCACGGTGACCGTGAGCCTCGTCGTGAAACCGATTCCCTGCATACGCATCCATAACGCGGGAACCATCCCGTCGGAGATTCGCGGCACGTTCCTTCAGAAATACGTGACGCACGGGAAGAAGGGCGGCACCGGCCTCGGGTGCTACTCGGCCCGTCTCATGGCGGAAACGATGGGGGGAACGGTGACGTTCGCCTCCTCCGAACAGGACGGCACGGCAATCACCGTCGCGTTTCCCGGTTCCGCCGCCGGTCATGAAGAATCGATGCCGGTGTCGACCGGCGACCTGCGGGTTCTCGCCGTCAACGCGAACTTGCTGGTCCTGTATTCCATCCGCGACCTTCTGCGCAGCCTCGGCCTGCACCAGATCCAGCTGGAAAAAAGCGCTGAAGAGGCGCGCAACTTCCTTTCGAAGAGCCAGCCCGTTCAACTGGTCATCCTCGACTGGTCGGTCCCGGGAAACGAGGCCGGAAGATTTCTCTCCTGGCTTCGGGCAGAGAAAAACCACCGGACCGTCCCCCTCATCATCATCACCTCGGAACCGGCAGCCCTCCGCGGGAAAACGGCAGGTCTCGAGGAAAGCGACGAACTGCTCGGCAAACCCTTCTCGGCCGTCCAGCTTCAAACGCAGGTCGAGCGCGTTTTCGGGCGCATGAGACAACTCGTTCGCAGGAAATGACCGTCATGAACCAGCAAACCCGGCGGATGAAAGTTCTGGTCGTGGAGGACGACGAGATCTCGCGGACAATCGTGACCACGGTCACCGGCGAAGCCGGCTACGAAGTCATGGAAGCCTGCAACGGCGTCGAGGCCCTGAGCCTGTTCGAGTCCTTCCAGCCGGATTTGGTGTTTTCGGACATTTCGATGCCCGAGATGGACGGTCTTCAGCTCCTGGAGAAAATCCGGAAAAAGTCTCACGACGTCATCGTCATCATGACGACGGGCCACGGAACGGCAGAATACACGCTCAAAGCGCTCCAGCTGCACGCAAACGATTACCTGGTCAAGCCGATCCCCGCCCGCAATATCCTGACGGCCCTCGCAAAATACGAGGATGTCGTGGCCAGTCGCTCGATCGAGCGCGAGGTCCTCGGGCTCATCCTCCATCGTCAGTTGACGATGCGCATGGGCAACCGGCCGGAGATCGCCGCAAAAGTCGCGGACCGGCTGCTCCTGGAAACGGAGGGGCGGATTCCGCTCGCGGAACGGCTCGGCATCCGCCTCGGCCTCGTAGAAATTATTCTTAACGCTATAGAACATGGCAACCTGGCGATCACCTATGAGGAAAAGACCCGGGCGCTGAGCGCCGGCCCGGACGGATTTCTCGAACTGGTCGAGCGTCGCATGGAAAGCGCCCCCTACAAGGACCGCAGCGTGCTCATCCGTTTCCTGATGGACGGGGACCGGTGCGAATGGACGATCACGGACGAGGGCGACGGGTTCGACTGGACGAAGATCCCCGACCCGAACGATCCGCAGAACCTTCTGGCCATGCACGGACGCGGGCTCCTGATGACGCGGCTCAACTTCGACGAGGTCGTTTACGAAGGCAGGGGGAACCAGGTCACGCTGCGGAAACGCATTTCACACCCCTGAGCCTCCCCTCGCGAGTCATGCAGAATGAAAACCAGCCGTGATTTTTTCTCCACGGGCTGCTATTGATTCCTGCAGAATGAAAGCCACCCGTTCGCCCTGAGCCTGTCGAAGGGCGAAATGAGGAATCATCGGCAAGTGGCTGTTCGTGCTTCGACAGGCTCAGCACGAACGGCATCGAGTATGCGAGTATACGGGATGAGTGTCGTGTTCCTTTTGCGACGAGTAGCAATTCACGTTCTTCGGGCCAGGCGCGCCTCGAGCGCGCAGTCGAGTATCGCCAGGGCCTTGTCGAAGTCATACGCCCGGATCGCCTCGGCCATGCCGGGATATTCATTCGGAAATGCCGTGGAAAGCAGGTCTTTCCGCTCGTCGAGCAGGGCGAAGACGGTCACGTCGGAGTCCTGGAGCAGCACCCGGAGGCGCCCGCATACGTCTCGGAGGGCCGCGTCGTCGACCGGAATCCGTTCCTCTTCGCGGGCCGGCCGGCTCTCTTTGACGGCTTCCAGCGCCGACACCACGGTTGCCAGTTCGGCCGCCGTCTCTTCGAGCAGGGCATCGACGGTCTCGCTCGCCTCGTCCGACGCGCACGCGCGCTCGAGTTTCTCCGCCAGGGTCTGAACGCCGATGGCGCCTATGTTCCCGGCGGTTCCCTTCAGCGTGTGGGCGCACCGGATCACGTCCGCCCTGTCGCCCCTCCTGCGTGCACGCTCGAACTCGTCCCTGAAATTCCTGTTCGCCTCGCGAAAGCGAATCAAGAGTGACCGATATAGCGTGGCATTGCCCATGCTCGTGGCGATGCCGCGGCGCGTATCGACGCCTTCGAGCGACGGCAGTTCCGCGGCACCGTCCGTCCGGGACGGGACGCGCGCGATCACGTGAGCTCCCGATTTCGGCGTGATCCACCTTGCCAGAACCCCGAACATCGAGGCGACGATCAGCGGCTTGGCGATATGGTCGTTCATGCCGGCCTCGAGCACCTTCTCCCGGTCGCCGACCATCGCGTTCGCCGTCATCGCAATGATCGGCAGGTCACGAAACGCCGGCATTCTGCGAATTTCACGGGTCGCCTCGTAGCCGTCCATCACCGGCATCTGGCAGTCCATCAGGATGCCGTCGAACTGGTCGTCTTTCGCCAGGATATCGAGGGCTTCGCGGCCGGTTTCGGCGATGACGGTCTCCATGCCGGCCTGGCCGAGCAGTTCGACCGCAAGCTCCTGGTTCATCGCGTTGTCCTCCACCAGGAGAATCCGGGCTCCGTTCAGCTTCGCCATGTTGCCCGAGAGCGATTCGCTCCATTCCTTGGAGCGGCCTTCGACGGTCGAGGCCCGGCGGCCGAGAACGTCTCCGATCGAGTTCAGCAGGAGCGACGGCGTCACGGGCTTGCTCATGACCCTGAGCGACGCCACTCCGGCGCGCTCGGCGTCGGCCCGGACGTCTTCCCGCCCGTAGGAGGTCACCATGATCACGACGGGCGACTTGGCTGACCGGGAGGTCCTGATCCGCCGGGCGCATTCGACCCCGCTCATGCCTGGCATCATCCAATCCATCAGGATGAGGTCGTATGACCGGCCGTCGGCCGCGAGCCGATCGATCATCTCGATCGCCTGGAAGCCGTTCTCGGCGGCATCGACGTCAAGGTGCAATCCCGCGGCGATCGCCGACAGGATCTCCCTGGCGCTGGCATTGTCGTCGACGACGAGCACGCGCAGCCCGGCCAGTTCCTCGGCCGTGAGCGCGGTCCGGCTGCGCTGGTTCTCCTGTAGGCCGAGCCGGGCCGTGAAATGGAAGGTCGACCCTCTGCCCGGCTGGCTTTCGACCCAGATGCGCCCGTGCATCATCTCGACGAGATGCCGCGAAATGGCCAGGCCCAGGCCGGAGCCGCCGTATTTGCGTGTCGTCGAAGCGTCCGCCTGGTTGAACGATTGGAACAGTTTCGCCTGCTGTTCCGGGGTCATGCCGATGCCCGTGTCCCGCACCCAGAAATGGAACTCGGCGGTTCGCCCGTCGACCGGTTTCGAGTCGACGCCGATGATGATCTCGCCCCGATCGGTGAACTTCACCGCGTTGTAGCCGAGATTGAGGAGCACCTGGCTCAGCCGCAGAGGATCGCCGACGAGCGCATTCGGAACGTCCGGACTGGTGTCGAAAAGGAACTCGATCCTCTTCCCCTCGGCCTTGACGTCTATAAGACTGGCTATATTGTCAAACACGTCGTCGAGCCAGAAGTCCGTCGTCTCCATGGAGAGCTTGCCGGCCTCGATCTTCGAGAAGTCGAGAATGTCGTTGATGATGCCCATCAGATTCTCGGCGGCGCGATGCACCTTCTCGATGTAATTCCGCTGACGCGCGTCGAGGCTGGTCTGGAGGGCGAGCCGGGACATGCCAAGGATCGCGTTCATCGGGGTCCGGATCTCATGCGACATGTTCGCGAGGAAGTTCGACTTCGCCTCCGTGGCCGCCTCCGCCATCTCCTTGGCCGCCGACAGGGCCTCTTCGACCTTTTTCTGCGGGTCGAGGTCCATGTGTATGCCGACCAACCGCTTGCCCCGGCCGTTCACATCGCGCTCGACGCATCTGGCGATATTCAAGACCCATTTCCAAGCGCCGCTTTTCGTCTTCATGCGCAGTTCGCAGCGGTATTCCGGGGTCTTTCCGGCCAAGTGGTCCTGGCTGGCCTGCCAGACGCGGTCGAAGTCATCGGGATGGACGAGCGCTTTCCAGCGCCGGGAACCGCTTCCGCCAAGGGCCGTCACCTCGTCGGGCGTGTATCCGAGCATTTCGGCCCAGATGTCGTTGATGATCATTTCATCGGTGTCGACACGCAGGTCCCAGAGGCCCAGCCTGGCGCCCTTCAGGGCCATGTCGAGCCGCTCGCGGCTTTCCATCAGTTCCTGTTCGACCGTCATCTGATCCGTGATGTCCTGGGCGACGCCGTACATGTCGGTCGGCCTGCCGACGCTGTCCCGAACGAGAAAGCCGAGCGCGTGAATCCACACGATCTTGCCGTCGACGGGGCGCCTGTATTTATAGATGGCGTCATATTTCGGGTACCGCCCCTCGATCGCCCCCTTGAAATTTCTGTTCGCTTTTCTGGCCAGATCAGGGTCGGCGGCTTCGACGTTCGCGAGCCACTCTCTCTCGAGATGATACCGGAATCCCGGGTTCGGAACGTCTCCGTAGATCTTCACGGCCCGTTCCGAAGAGTTGTAATACCCGGAGCCGTCGAGCGGAACGTGCCAGTATCCCGACTTCGTCAGTTCGAGCGCGTTGTCGGCAAGGAAGTTCGCCCGGGCGATTTGCTCGCGGGCTTCATTCCGGGCGGCCAGATCCCGCTGGCTCGTGATGACGGCGGCCTTTCCCTCGAGGAATACCGGCACCAGCGTAACTTCGCAGGGGAACAGATGCCCGTCGAGCCGTCGGTGCAACCAGTCGAATCGCACCATCTTCCTGGTTTCCAGGGCCTTGAGCACGTAATCCCTGCTCGCGTCGCTCGAGAGCCGCCCGTCGGGCTGGTTTTCGGGAGACAACGGAGGCCGGCCGGCATTCATGCCGAGGAGCTGTTCCGGAGCGTCGACTCCGAACATGACCGCCGCTGCAGGGTTCGCCTGGATGATTCCATCCTCGAGAGTGAAGACTTCCAGGGCGTCATGGGAATGCGTGAAGAACGCCCATGCTCGCTCCTCCGCGACTTTTCGTTTGGTGATGTCACGAAACGTCACCACCGCCCCGAACCGTTTGCCGAACCGGAAGATCGGAGACGACGCATAATCGACGGGGAAGGAGGTCCCGTCTTTTCTCCAGAAGACTTCCGTATCCCCGCGGAAAGCCTCATCTCGATATAATGTTTTATATATCATGCATTCTTCATTTGGATACGCCGTTCCGTCCGCATGAGAATGATGAAGCAGTTCGTGGGAGTTTCTGCCCGTCACCTCCTCGAGACGGTCATACCCCGTCAGCCTGAGAAACGCAGGGTTCGCGAAGGTGATGTTTCCCTTCTCGTCGATGACGAAGACGCCGTCGGCCGTGTGCTCGAGCAGGAGGCGATTGCGCTCCTCGCTTTTGCGGAGCTGCTTCGTGCGTTCCCTCACCAGGGATTCGAGCCTGCTTCGGGAATCGCGAAGCTCCCGTTCGTCCTCCTCGTGCCGTTTCAAGAGCCGGGATTTTTGGAGATTCACATACGCCGTCTGCGAGAGGAGGTTCGCCGTCACCGAGACGGCCGCCGCAACCTCGCCCAGCCGTTCCACTGACATGATCGGGATCTTCTGCAACGCCGCGCGGTAGGCTTCGGGATCGGCGCCGATCGTTTTTCCGTACGCGAGCAGCTGCTCGTCGCTCGTTTCCGGCGCCCGCACCTGACCGATGCGCCAGACCGCGAGGTGCTTGCCGCCGACCGAGATGCTGATCCCCGCCTCGAGTTTGCCGCAGGCGGGACACGCGACGATCGGCCGTTCCGGGCTGAATCGGCCGAGCTGCCGTTCGGCTGCCCGGCAGTTGGCCAGGCCGATCTCGGTTTTCCGGATGATCTCGGCGCACAGATGGGAAAACCCGCTCGGACGGGTTATGGGCGTTCCGTCCGGAAGCGTGATGATCGAAGCCAGTCCCATGGCCGCGGCGAACGAGTCCTGCATCCGCTGGATTTCCGCGAGATCGAACAACTCCTCGAACCGGAGATTTTCTATATCTTTTTCTATACTTTTACCGGGAACCGTCATATGGGACGGTCGGGGGATAATGTTTCGTCTGGACATGGAGCCTCCGGCCCTCTCGTTCGCGTGTCGAAGCGGAAGCGCGTCGGATCAGGAGACGGTCAGCTCAAAGAGCCTGACGACGCCTTTTCCATCGAGTTCGATCGATCCGCGGGGCGAGAAGGCATACGCATCTTTCACCAATTCCCAAGTGGCGTCCGAAACGACCAGCGTCATCGGTTCGGCTGCCTTTTGAACCCGTGACGCAATACTGACACCGTCGCCGAAAATGTCGTACAGGTAGCGGTTGCGACCGACAATGCCGCCGACGACGACGCCGGTATGCAAACCGATGCGGACTCTCCAGCGTTTCCCATGTTCCCGGTCGTACAGAGCGAGAAATTTCAGGAAGTCCCGGGCGACGCGGACCATGATATCCGCGTGTTCGGAATTCCGGGCGGGCATGCCGCAGACGGCGAGGTAGGTGTCGCCGCTGGTCTTGATCCGTTCGGCGCCATGGCCGGCGACGATGCTGTCGAACGTGGCGAAGATGTCCGTCAATTCGGTGATGAGCTGACCGGGCAGGGTCGCCTCATCACTGAAGCCGGGTTCGATCAGCTCGGCGAACATGATGGTCACGGGGTCGAACATTTCCGGCGCGCTGAAGCCGTGGATCTTGATATCCTGGATGATCTTCCGCGGCAGGATATTCTCGAGAAGCCGCTCGACTTTCCGCTGCTCGCGCTGAAGGAGAAGGTGCGTATGCACGCGTGCCCTGACGACCGCCGGATGGAACGGCTTGGTGATGTAATCCGCCGCGCCCAGTTCGAACCCCTCGATCTCGTTGGCCGCCTCGTTCCTGCCGGTGATGAAGATGACGGGAATGTGGGCCGTCTCGGGGTCGGCCTTCAGGGCCCGGCACACCTCGAGGCCGTCCATCTCGGGCATCATGATATCGAGCAGGATGAGATCAGGCTGGGGCTTCCGCCTTGCGATCTCAAGCGCCTTGCGTCCTTTCACGGCCGCCTTGATCTGGTATTCGCGCTCGAGAAGGTTGCGTATGATCTCGATATTCTCGGGAGCATCGTCGACGGCGAGAATGCACTGTTTCTCACCGGAGTCGGCGAGTCCCTCATGAGCCAGGGATGGTATGCCCCGGGTCGTCTCTGGATCCGTCATCTCAATAGCCTCTTCATATACCGCGGCCTCGGAGGACCGTGTCCTCGCAGCCGGATGTTTGTCATATCATAGTATCCCGCCTCCTCTCATCCGTGCAAGGTTTCAGCTTTCACCCGGGATGCGACAGCGTATGACGCGGCGCATATACCGTAGCTTGCAGGTTCCTGTAGATATGAGTATAGTATCAACCGCCAGACACGTCATTTTTCCGGAGGAGCTCCTCATGCAACGGATCCCCCGTCCGCTCTTTCTCCTTCTCTCCACGGTCGTCTGCCTGTTCGTCACCGGGGCTTCGTTCGCGATCGACGCCCCCGCCGCTCCGGCGAAAGGCGGCTCGCTCATTCTCGCGACGACTACGTCGACGCAGGCCACCGGTCTTCTCGACGTGCTGCTGGCGAAATGTGTCGAAGCGACCGGCATATCGGTCAAGGCGGTCGCCGTCGGCACGGGGCGAGCTTTCGAACTCGCGAAGAACGGGGATGCCGACGTGGTGATGGTCCACGCGCGCGCCCTCGAGGACGCCTTCGTCGCGGAGGGCTACGGGGTTCATGCATATGATTTGATGTATAACGACTTCATCATCGTCGGTCCTGCATCGGACTCGGCCCTGGCGAAAACGGCCCCGTCCGCTGCGACGGCGTTCGGCCGCATCGCGAGCGGGTCTGCGAAGTTCATCTCGCGCGGAGACTCATCGGGAACGCACGAGCGGGAACTGGAGATCTGGAAGGATCTCGGGTGCGCCCCGGCGGGCTCCTGGTATGTCGAGGCCGGCCAGGGCATGGCCGAAACGCTGAAGATGGCCGACGAGATGCAGGCCTACACGCTGACCGACCGCGCCACCTGGCTTTCGATCCGATCGAAGCTCACCCTGGCGGTCGCCTACGCGAAACCTGAAGAGTTGAAGAACGCCTACGGCGTCATCGCGGTGAACAACGCGAAGGTCGCCTCTGCGAAAACAGACCTGGCCAAAGTCTTCATCGACTGGTTGGTCGGGCCGCAGGGCCAGGAGGTCATCAAAAACTTCAAAGTCGACGGGGAAGAGCTCTTCCACCTTTCCGTCGGAAAGCGCAACTGAGCCATGAAAGCACGCACCCTCGCCCTTACGGCATGGTGTCTCCCGTTCGCGCACGCATGGGGCGCAGAGCCGACGGCCGCTCCGGCCCTTCTGAAGCGCCCCCTGCCCGCGTCGGTAATCGGCTCCCTGGTACGCGCGAACCACGGCGGGGCGACCTTTTACGAACAGGATTACGTGAGCGAGAGCGAGATCGCCGAGATCACCGACTGGCTGAACGCCCCCGACACGGCGACCGGCAGTTTCCGCATCGACCCGGCGAAAAACCGCGTCATTCTCGCCTGGCAGCGTGACGGTCAGCCCCTCACACCTGCCGATGGCCTCATCCAGCTCGTGGTCGAGTATGACCAGTTCGCCGGCCGCTTCTCCCACCGGAGCGACCGCATCGAGATCGAGTGAACTCCACCACGCCGACCCCGAACGGAAACGGGGAAGAGGTCACCTGGCCCCGGCTCGAGTCGCTTCTTGGGCGGAAGCGGCTGGTATCGTGGATCGCGGCGGCGGCGGCGGTCCTGCTCGTCGTTGCGGGCTTTCCCGATCTCGGAGCGGGATTTGACCGGGCTGCGCTGGATCTGGTCACGCGGCTCGCCACGCCCTGGCGGGCGCCGCATCCTGACCTGGTCATCGTCGGGATCGACACCGAGACCCTTGCCGCGATTCCAGATCGATGGCCCTGGCCCCGAGACCGGTATGCGCGGCTCCTCACGGCCATCGGGGGGGCGGGACCGCGTGCGATCGTGTTCGACATCCTGCTGCAGCACCCCGAACCGGCTGACGGCGGAGCCGGCGATCGCGTGCTGGCCGAGACGCTGCGCCGGCTGGGAAATGTCCATCTCATCTCGCTGCTTGAGCAGCAGGAGACCGAGTTCGAACGGCGGAAGCGGCATTTCCGCAGCGCTCCCCTCTTTCGGCAGGCCGCGGCAGGTGAAGGCTTCGTCTGGGCCTGGGTCGATCCGGACGGGATCGTTCGCTCCTTCGTTCTCCGCGACGAGCAGATGGAGCTGAACAGCTGTGCGTTGTCGATGGCCCGTCTCCTGGGCTCCGAACCAATCTCACTGCCCCAGCCCGATGAGGAAGGCCGCTCCCGTGGCCTGATCGCCTTTGCCGGCCGCGGTGGCGTCGCCCCGACGCTCTCGGCGCTGGATTTCCTCGAAGGCCGCATCCCGGCCGGGGCGCTCGCCGGGAAAACGGTGTTCCTGGGCGTCACGGCGCCGATCCTCCATGATTTCCACCGCACCTGCCACGGACTGATGGCGGGAACGCGCCTGCTGTCCGCCTGCACCGACACGCTGGCGCAGCATCGCCTGATTCTCCGGCACGAGGGCCGCGGCTGGCGACTGGTGCTGGTCCTTCTCGGTTTCCTGGCCGGCGCCGGCCTCATCCGGGCCCGGCCAGCCCGTCCCTGGGTGGCCCTTGCCGCCGGCACCATCCTCGGCGGCCTCGGCTGGGCGGTCGTGCTGTTCGCCGCGGGCCATGCCCTGCCGCCGTTCCCTCTGCTGGCCGGGCTTCTGGTGGCCGGACTGTCCAGCATCGCCCTGTTGCGCCTCGTGCAGCTCCTCTCGCTGCAGACCCTCCAGGCCGAAGCGGCAGCGGCAGGCCAGGTCCAGCGGCAGCTGTTTCCCCCACCCGTCTGGAATAGCGGCGAGTATATCAGTTTCGGCTGCTGCCAGCCGTGCAGCGCGGCTGGCGGGGATTACTTCGACGTAATCCCGGTCGGCGAAGAGGAGACCGTGTTTCTGGTCAACGACGTCGCCGGCCACGGGATTGGGGCGGCGATGGTCGCCTCGATGCTCAAGGCTGCAATTACCACGCTGCAGGACCGGGAATCGTTTTCCCTCGGCCAGGCGGTGGACCGGCTGAACGCGCTGCTGTTCCGGCTGTTCCACGGCCGGAAGATGGTGACCGGTGTCTTCTGCCGGCTCGAACACCGGACACACCGGCTCACCCTGATTTCGGCCGGGCATGTTGCAAGCATGATCGTCCGCGCCGGCGGCGCGGTTGAGGAGCTCGGAAAGCCCGGACTGCCCCTTGGTGTACGGGCAACCACGCGTGTCATACCGGTTGAAATGGAATTTCTTCCCGGGGACACCCTGGTGTTGTATACTGATGGGGTGGTCGAGATGATCGACCGCCAGGGAACCCCGCTGGGCTACCCCGCCTGGAAGGAGCTGCTCGCAGCCCGGGCGCCTCTCGTTCCGGATACCGAGACGGTCGGGGAGCTTCTGGCGAAGGTGCGGGCGCACGGGCAGGGGCTCGAGGCGGGCGATGACGTGACGCTGCTCCTGCTCCACCGGCAGGCGGCCCCTGCCGTGACCGTATGAGAGAACGATGGAAAAACGGAGGATTGAGATGTTCGGGCCAAAGTATACACATAAGCATATATCGTTGTTTATATTGTCTAATCTGCATTCCGGCTTTCGTGCGATCCTTGCCGTCTGTTTTCTGGCCTCGATCCTGATTGCTGCGGGATGTGGCGGAGGTGGCGGGACTTCCCCCGTTGCATCGCTGAAAGCGGTTCAGGGTAAGGTCGAAATCCGCCCTGTCGGCGCATCGACGTTCGCCGCCGCGGCTGCCGCTCAGCCGCTTGTCGCCGGCAGTGCCGTCCGGACGGGCGAGGACGGACAGGCCCAGATCCAGTATGCCGATGGAACCGACGTGGCCATCCAACCCGAAACCTTTTATGAGATCAAGTCTCAGAACTCGCTCGGCCGTCAGGAGTCGGGTTCGGCGCGGTATCGCGTCACGCCCCAGAAGAGCTCCGTCGGCGTCGAGACGCCGCACGGCGTCACCGCCGTTCTGGGCACCGTGTTCCGCCTCGACGTCACGGCCCAGCAGACCGTGGTGACCCTGCAGGAAGGCAAGGTGCGGTTCACCGCCGCCGCCGGCGGTTCGGTCGATTTGGCGCCGGGCCAGCAGGTGACGGCTCCCGCGGGAGCCGCTCCGGGCAAGCCCGCCGAGCTCGATCCCTTCACGCTGGAATCCCTGTTCAACCCTGGCAGCAAAGCTCCCGCTATCAATCAGCGCTGACACCCGGGAGGAAACGCATGATCGCCTCCGGCCCGCACTCCCCCCGTCGCGGGGTGGCTCTTCCCATCGCGTTCCTGGCCCTGATTCTGGTCATCGGCATGGTCACCTCGATCTCGACGATGAACCAGGGGCTCAAGAGCCAGGTGTTCCATTCCAGCAACAATCAATGGTCGTTCCTGCTTGCCTATTCGGCCATGTCCAGACTCGTGGCAAAGATCCATGCCGGCGCCTGGGCACAGCGCCCCTTTGCCTCCGCGCCCTACCGGGAAACCGGGGTTCCGCTGCAAGGGGGGACGTATGACCTGTTCGTCGAGAACACTCCCGGCCACCCGTTTCAGGCCGACATCTACGTCAAAACCTCGCTGGCCGGCACATCGCGGCTGTATTTCTGGCGCATCACCTTCAACGACGATCTGCTCGACGTCTCGAATCGGATCATCGTTGAGTTTTTCAAGGCGGGTGAACCGGGCGATTTCCCTGCGACTGCAGGCCCTTCACGCTTCTCGAAGCTCGTCGATGATCTGCTGACCGAGCGGGCGGCGAACCAGAAAAAATCCGACGAGATGGCCGTGACGCTCGGCCCGGTGACGACCGTGAAACAGGCATTGGAGCAGCTCGGGGGCCGGCAGCCGCCTCCCTTTACGAAGAGTTATCCATCAACCCCCGGCGACACCCTTTTCCCCAACAGGCCGGCGCCCACCTTCCCCGTCGTGGCTCCGCCCACCAACGGCGAGGTGCCCACCAGCCCCGGTCCCGGTCCCTCGACTCCCCTTCCGGGCGCCCCATCTTTCCCGACGATGCCCACATCCCCCATTCCCACGGACGCTGCGATGTTCGATCTGAACAATCAGGTCAAGACGATCAAGGATACGGCGAAGCTCGCGAACGAGAAATACAACTCGGGGAAGGACGTTGCCGACCAGGGAACGGGAGGCAACTGGGCAGAAGCCAATCCGATCCTGAATGAAGCCGAGGAAGCGCGCTACAAGGCCATGGCCGGGATGAACGAGCTGGTGTCGCTAGCCAGCACCAACCTTCTGAACGCCCCAAGTGCAGAGGCGGCACGCGCAACCGAAGAAATGGTCTCCTCCACGATGATCACGGCGTATCAGGACATCGTTTCTGGCGTTTCCCGTGCCTTCGAGGATTTCGGCAAGAGCAAGGAGATCACGGCAGGTCTGACGACATCGGCAGCCGCCCAGGAGCTCCTCGACGGTTGGGTCGGGACGCTGGAGGGACTCACCAAGTCCCAGCAGGCCACGAACGAGCTGATGGACAAAATCGACACGTTTTCCAAGACCCCCGAGGTCGCCAAGGCTCAGGCAGATGCGGAAAAGGCTCTGCAGGACGTGGTGGATTCGGTGAAACAGGCCATCGAGGACGCCAAGGCGAAGCTCGCGGAGCTGAAAGCCAAGGAAGAGGCTGAAAAAAAAGCCAAAGAAGAGGCTGAAGCTGCCGCAAACGGCGGCTCGCAAGGGGGAAGCTGACGTGGTGAACGACATCTCTTCGGCTCTTCCTCGACGTGGTTCGCGGAACAGTGCCGGCGTGACGATGATCGAGCTGCTGGTCGCGATCGGCATCGTCGTGTCGGTCTCGACGATCGGCATGCGGTTCATGCAGTCGGTAGGCAAGTCGCAGAAGGCAATGTCGGCCCAGACCAACCTGCAGATGGAGGCCCGGCGCGTCTTCGACAAAGCCGTCGAGCAGATCCGGGAAGGAACGGAACTGGTCCGGCCATATACCGGCGAGACGCTTTCCTACCTGATTTTCAAGGATATCGTGAACTGCACGACCATCCTGTATCTCGAGCCGAACAATCCTGCATCGGAGAAGCTGAACCGACGCGTATTCAAGCTTCTTTCGTATCGCACGAACTATACCGGCACATATGATTCCCGGAACGAGAAGGTGCTTCTCGACTCGGTTCGCGGGATGACCTTCACAAGTCTCTCGCCAAACAGTGTCCAGGTCAACGCAACCGTCCTCCATGAGCAAGACGAGTTCCAGTTTCTTGCTCATATCGGCCTGATGAACCTGGGAGGGCTCGAATGAAGCGTCTGCCCCGCCACGCCGTGACCCTCGTCGAGATTCTGGTCGGTCTCGGGATCCTGGCCGTGATCGGAACCATGCTGGTTTCCACGCTGCGTTCCGGCCGGAAGGAGATCCAGTTCTCTTCAGATCATCTGAACGCGATCATTCTCTCGCAGAAAGTATTCGAGGATCTGATCGAGGAGATGGCGATGAACCCCTACGGTCTCGAAACTCTTGGCGTGGAGGGCACGTCGCCCGTTCCCCAGGAGATCACAGACGGGCGCTCGGTGTTCTTCTCCTATATCGAGGATCGCAGGGAGCCCTGGGGCTTCATCGACCCGGTCGCCGACGGTTCTATAGGACCTCAGATGAAACCGCTCTATGACGACATCAAAAAGTTCAAGTTCGGCCTGTCGGGAAACAGGATCGCCCCACCGGGAAACGGCGAAGACAGCAACCTCGTCATGTGCAGGCTGGGCTTCTCCTGGCAGACCCAGACGGGAAAGGGCGAGTTCGAATCGACCTGCCAGCTGTTTTCCCCGGCCGAGGAAAAGAAAGCCGATCTGGCCGCTGCCGTCGACGAGCCGGCGCTCGACGCCCGCATTCCCGCCGAGGTGTATAGCCGGCCGGGCAAGACGATTCCGGAACTGGCGACGGAGATCGGGGAAAACGTCGAGACGATCCGGGCGCTCGGCCGAATCGCCCTCCTGACGCAGGATTTCGTCGACTCCGAGGGGTTCCGGCGCCAGAAGGAGAAGATCGCCGAAGCAAAGCAGCGGCTGAGCCTGACACCCGCCACGAGCCTGGACACCCAGTATGAATACCGGCTCACCCTCGCGCGCCTTTGGTATGATCTTGCCAAGCGGTGTTTCCAGGTCGTCGCGTATCTGGTGCCCGCCTTCAACGAGTTGAAGCAGCAGGGCCGTTTCACGGCCGGGACGGGAAGCGGCTTCGATCCGATGGCGCTTCAGGGCCAGCTGCAATCGTATCGGATCATCTACGAGCATTTCGCGGGCAGCCTGATCCAGTCGCGTTACTATTATTACAGCCTGCTCGAAAGCGATCTGAGCCAGTACAAAGGGGGCAAACGCCAGCTTCAGACGCTACAGAAGCTGATGGACATTTATCGGGTCGTCGCCATCCTGCCCACGCGGCCGCAAGGCGCCCAGGAATACCGGAGTTTCCTGGAGCGGATGAAAACGCTGGGCCGGGGCCGCAATCCTTTTCTCGTGCGGCTTGTGGACCAGGAACTGGTGTTCGTGCAGTCCCCCTCGCAGTGGTATGACCGGCTCCCCAACCTGAAACGGATTGCCGCCATCCTCCAGGATCAGATTCCCGGCATTCTCGGATTCATCCGCGAAAAAAGCAATGCCGCCGTCACCGGCAATTCTCCGGCCAGTTCGACCGCATCCACCGGGAGCTGACCGGCTTCACCCCACGATCACATCCCTCGGAGGCTCCCATTTGTCTGAGATGGTTCGGGGGACATCGGCTCATGAGGCTTCGGGCTTCTTGCCTCCGTGGTGGGCGCCGGCTTCGATCCAGTTGCGGGAGAGGATCAGGCCGACCGGTGAGATGCAGGCGATGACGCCGTAGATCAGCCACATCGTGCTCGAATCGTGGATGACGAGCAGTTTCATCCATTCATTCAACGGCGCCTCGGCCCAGCTGCCGAGGAAAAAGGTGCCGATCGACTGCGGAATGCCGAAGAAGCTGTAGATGCCGTTCATGTCGGGCGGAGCCGGCACGAACCAGCTCAGCATGAATCCGGAGTATAGGCCGGTGGTGAACTTCGCCAGGAACCAGGGGATGCCGGCCAGGCCCATGTAAGCGCCGACTTTTCCCTCGGGCGCAAGATCCGCGACATATTCCAGGAACCGCGACGACCACAGCGCCTCGCCAAGCGAGAATAGAAGCACGTAGAGAATGAGCATGGTCAGGTCGGGGCCGGGCACGAGAATGAACGTCGTGGCGGCAGACACGGCCGAGCCGATGATCATCATCGTGATGACGCTGACCTCGCGGGTGAGCGCGGCGATGAGCGGCACGAAGATGACGATGATCGTCGGGTTGAGCGCGTTGATCCATTCGAACTTGGCGCCGACCTCGGTCGGGAAACAGCGGAACACGTAGTCGGGCATCGTCAGGAACTGGTGCGCAAACAGCGTCCGAACCGGCAGGAGAATGAAAATGAAGAACATGAACCTGGCGTCGAGGAAGGGAAGCTCCATCAGCTTGTCCTTCCAGGTCTTCGGCGCCTCGTCGGCGGCCGGCTTCGGCGGCTCGGCCTTCGCGTTCGGATCCCGCCAGCGACACTGTTCGTCGACCGAGCGGGTGAACATGGCCAGGTGCGCCAGGGTGACGAGGCCGGTGATGGTCACGCAGACCCAGAACACGCCGTCGATCCCCCAGCCGAGGCCGTTGAGACCGCCGAGGAAATGCTCGTCGGTGCGCACGAACGGCGAGATGAACCCTTCGGCCATGATGCCGAGGTTCATGATCGCATAGAGCAAACTATACCCGATCGTCGCCGTGCGCGGGTCGGTGTATTCCTTCGTTCCAGCATACAGCGCCGGCTGCAGCACGCCGGAGCCGAACGCCATCAGCAGCAACCCCAGCCAGGCGAGGCTCCATCCCGCGTAGGACTCGCCGCCGTACGGCGCGATGACCGTGAACACACGACCGGCCAGCAGCATCAGCAGCGAAAGCGTCAGGGCGTTGCGCACCCCGAGCCTGTCGGAGATGAAACCGCCGCCGAACATGAACAGCGTAACCAGCCCGGTGAAAGCCGAGACGCTGATCCCGACCATGGCATCCGGCATGCCGAGGCGGGTGCCGAGGAAGCGCGTCAGCAGGGTCAGAATGCCGAAATACGCGATCCCGTCGGCGAAGTTCACCAGGTTGACGAGCCAGAACACCTTCGATGCCCCGAAGAGAATCTTCAGGGACTCCATCAAGGTCAGTTTTTCATTGTCATTCGCAGTCGCTTCCATCCGTCTCTCCGTTCTCTGATTCGATGCGCGGCAGCGTCGTCTCGGGCGGCGCCCCTCACAAACTGTCCGCGAAAGTTTACTCCAATTCCCCCGATTTGTCTTGCACCGTCTGTCGTTCACCGGGGCAAGACCATCCGTTGCCAACCCTCTGAGCCACGACGCACGGCGAGTTCACCGCAGGCGCAGAGTCTGGTTTTCATCTGCCCTGCACCTGCGTCATCTGCGCATTGGTTCCGTCAGCTTCCGGCCGAAATTTCTCGGCGCGCATTGACACCGCACCCTACGGCATGGTTCCCTTCGGCGCATGACAGAATCCGGTGGAATGACGGGAATGGAGCGAAAGGCGCTGTTCGGCGCCGTTGCGACCCAGTTGATCACGGGCAGCACCTACCTGTTCGCCAAGCTCGCCCTGAACGAGTTCGCTCCGATGGCGCTCGGCTGTCTCAGGTTCTCGATCACCGCCGGCGTGTTCACGCTGCTGCTGGGCTGGAAAAAAGTGCTGACGCTCCCCCGCCCCGCCGACCGAGGCCTGTTCCTGGCCCTCGCCGCGCTTGCCGTGCCGCTGAACCAGGCGCTGTTCCTGACCGGCCAGAAATATGCCCCCTCGAGTCACGGCGCCCTCATGTACGCGTTGACGCCCCTGATGGTGCTGGTTCTCTCCGGCATCTTTCTCGGGGAAAGAGCCACCTGGCCGAAACTCGCCGGTGTCGCGCTCGGCTTCACGGGGGTCGCGACGGTGCTTCTCGATCGGCTGGCAGGCGTTTCCGGGGAAACGCTGTTCGGAGACGCGCTGCTGTTCCTGGCTGTGGTCACATGGGCCGTCTTCACGATTCTCAGCAAGAAAGCGCTCACCCGCTACACGCCGCTGGAGGTGACCGGAACGGCCCTGACGCTCGGCGCTGTCCTGTTTCTGCCGGTCGGAGGCTACGCGCTCGCCGTCCAGGACTGGGCGGCGGTGACACCGACCGGGATCGGTTCCGTTCTATATCTTTCGTTATTGACGTCGGTCGTTGCCTATCTCGTCTGGGCTTGGGCTCTTCGGATTCTGGAGGCCGGCAAGGTCGCCGTCGTATCGAACCTGCAGCCGGTCATCGCCGTCGTTCTCGGCTGGGCGTTCCTCGGGGAACCGGTCACGGCGCATTTCATCGCCGGCACCGCGCTCGTTGTCTCCGGCGTGTTCCTGACCCAGCGCGGCTGAAGCATGTCCCGTTCAGGAGAACCGCCGCCCTGGGTGGGGGCGGCGGCCTGAAGGGAGGAGGTTGAGGTTTCTGCTATTTCAGGCAGGACCGGATCCGACATCCTGGTGCGGTTCCGCTCCTGTTGTCAGACGCGTATCAGGAGAGAGCTTTTCCGATTTCCCGGATCAGGTCCCGGACGGCTTCCTGGGATTCCTGGTAGATCTGGTAGTTCTGGTTGTCGGTTTCTTCCCAGACAGGCATGATATGCATGCCCTCATCCGAACCGCCGGGGAACGGGAAACCCGCACCGCCGAGCGAATCCGGGTCGAACTGCATGTTGGCCAGCCACAGGGAGACGATCGCCCCGCGCAGCTTCCCATATTTCGCGAGCAGGGCGTCTTTGTCCTTCGGTTCTGCGCCGGTCTTGATCAGCGCTTCGAGGTTCGCCAGGCGGGCCTGCATGACGCTGCTCTTCGCGACGAACGAACTCCAGATCAGTCTCGTGTCCCTGCGCCGCACGGCGGAAGCGCGAAACATGGCGATCTCACCGTCGGCCGCGAGCACGCTGTCAAACACCTTCGGGGTCAGGATCGTCGCATCGGCGATCGTTTCGATCTTCGCCGCATCGACGAGGCCGATGACTTCCTCGAACGCCGACCGGAGGCCGTTCCAGTTCACGCCTCCGTCCGACAGGATCACGCGACCGTGGGTTCGTGCGGCAAGCGTCTCCGGCGTCGCAGCGAAGACCGCGCTCCCCACCAGAGCCACGACCATCAACGCAACCTGTGCCATGCGAATCATCGTTTTTCTCCTGGAACCGCGATTTTTCAGGAAACACGTCGCAACTTGCGTACCATCACCGCACCCCACGTGAAACGCTGAAATATCGGTGCTTTCGCGCATTGTTTTGCGCCCGAGTGCCGATTTTTCCGCGTTTTCTGTCACGTTTTCGGCACAGGCACCTGGGGAGGTTCGTTTCATCAAAGGCATGGTAAGCTTGGATCATGCGATACTTGTTTCCGGAGGACTTCATCTGGGGGGCGGCGACGGCGGCCCTGCAGGTCGAGGGGGCGACGGCGGAGGACGGGCGGGGCGACTCGGTCTGGGACGTCTTCTGTCGCGAGCACTCCGAGCGAATTTTCGGGCGTGCGACGCCCGAAACGGCCTGCGACCAATATCGCCGGTTCGCCGAAGACGTGCGGCTGATGCGCGAATTCGGGATCAGGGGATACAGGTTCTCGATTTCCTGGCCGAGGCTGTTTCCGGGCGGGGACGGCCCGCTGAACGAACGCGGAGCGGCGTATTACCACCGGCTGATCGATGCGCTGCTCGAAGCCGGCATTCAGCCGCACGTCACGCTCTTCCATTGGGATCTTCCCCAGCCTCTCGGGGCGGCGGGGAACTGGGAATCGATGCGCACCGTCGCCGCGTTCGAATCGTATGCGGCGACCTGTTTCCGGTTGTTCGGCGACCGCGTAAAGCGCTGGGCCACGCTCAACGAACCGGGTTGGATGACGCTGAACGGCTGGGTCACGGGCCTGCATCCGCCCGGAAGGAAAGACTTTCGCGCAGCCATCCAGGTCGCGACAAACCTGATGATCGCGAACGCCCGCGTCTACGAACGATTTCATGCCGACGGCCGGGACGGCGAATCGGGTATAGCGCTGAATATGTCACCCGTCATGCCCGCAACGCAGGATCCCGCGGATGTCAGGGCGGCGGAACTGGCCGACGCGGTTCTGAACCGCTGGTTCAGCGATCCGCCCATGCACGGCAGGTTCCCGCAGGCCGCCGTTTCCCTGTATGAACGCCACGGGCTGATGCCGGTGATCGCTCCGGACGATCTGAAACGGCTTTCGCGACCTTCGGCGGACTTTCTCGGCATCAATTACTATTATCCGCACCACGCCTCGGCCGACGCGCCCGAGACCGATTTCCATCTCAACATCTCGGGCAATCGACAGGAGACCTGCACCTACGCGATCGAAGGGCTGTTCCGGTTCGTTCCGCCGGCGCAGGGCCGCGCGACCGACTGGGGCTGGGAGATCGCGCCCGAGGTTCTCGGCGACCTGCTGATCGCGCTGCATCGGGAACGGCCGGGCCTGCCGCTCGACGTGACCGAGAACGGGATCGGCATGCCCGACGCGCCCGGCCCCGACGGCATCATCGACGACCAGCCCCGCATCGGATTCATCCGCGACCATCTCGCCGCCGTCCATCGCGCCCGAGCCGCCGGCGCCAACGTGCGCGGCTACTACGTCTGGTCGCTGCTCGACAACTTCTCCTGGCTCAACGGGTATAAAAAGCGCTACGGCTTGTTTTACGTCGACCGCGCCACCTGTGACCGCACGCCGAAGAACAGCGCGTTCTGGTACCGCGACGTTTCGAGGAATCACGGCTTCTGAAAGGACGATCCCCCGCCGGCGCCCGATCGGGCCGGCGGGGGATTTCGCCTCTTGATACGATCGTTTATTGAGTCCCGCATATCAAATACCAGCTTCGTCTTTCCGTTCGTGCTGAGCTTGTCAAAGCACGAACAGCCACTTGCAGATGATTCCTCATTTCGCCCTTTGACAGCCTCAGGGCGAACGGGTGGCTTTCATTCTGCAGGAATCAATATCGCAGACGCCGTGAAGGATGTTCCGAACGCTACAGCCGGTCACTTTGCCGCCCCCGCGGCGGCGGCCAGCAGGGCCTGGAGTTCGACGGCATACTGATCGGCGTTCAGGCCGACCAGCAGGTGCAACACGTCACCGGACACGCGCATCGTGGCGTGGACGCCCGAATCCCGCAGGGCATCGTCTGCAACATGTTTCGCGTCTCCGAGCGTGACGCGGAGTCTCGTCGCGGCGCAGGCTTCGATCCGCTTCACGTTGGAAGCGCCGCCCAGAGCGGCAAGCATGGCACGGGCCTTTTCCGGAGCGTTCGGATCGCGCTTTCGCGAGAGGTCGGCGGCGGTCGGCCGCGTCGCGGCAGCGGCCTGCGGGAGTTCGTCCGGTTTCAGTTCGGCTTCGTCGCCGGCCGACTCGAGATACTCCTTCATATCGGTCATCAGGTTTTCCGATCGGGTGCCGAAAATAGCCTGGATGCCGCTTCCGGCCGTGACGACACCCGCGGCGCCCAAAATTTTCAGCCGTTCGGGACTCGCTTTCGCCAGGTCGTTCACCTCGACGCGCAGCCGCGTGATGCAGGAATCGAGGCTTTTGATGTTGCTCTTTCCGCCGAAGGCGAGAACGATCTGACGGGCGAAATCGTGCGCGATCTCGACGGCGGCGCCGCCGGCGACGCGGCTGTCGGCCGCCTCTTCCGGTTCGCGGCCGGGCGTCTTGAGGTCGAACGTCAGGATGAACCACCGGAAGAGGAAGAAGTAGATGAGGGCCCAGCACGGCCCGACGACGAACATCCAGAGGGCTTTCGTCGACTGCGGGAACAGCACGATGTAATCGATCAGTCCGTGGGAGAAGGTCATGCCGTGCTTGATTCCGAGGGTGATGCAAAGGGCGAACGCGCCGGCCGCCATGACCGCGTGCAGGCCGTACAGCAGGGGCGCGACGAAGATGAACGAGAACTCGATCGGCTCGGTGATGCCGGTCAGGAAGGACGTCAGCGCGGCCGACATCATGATGCCGCCCACCCTCGCCTGGTGCTCCTTCCGGGCGCAGAACCACATCGCGATCGCGGCGGCGGGCAGGCCCCACATCTTGAACAGGTAGCCGCCGGCCATGTTGCCGGCCGTCGGATCGCCCGCGACGTACCGCTGGATTTCGCCGTGGATCGCCGTTTTCGTGACAGGGTCGATGTATTCGCCGACCTCGAAGAAGAACGGGACGTTCCAGACGTGGTGCAGCCCGAACGGGATCAGCGCCCGCTCGACGACGCCGTAGATCGCGAACGCCATCGTCGGGTTGCCGCTCGCCGCCCATTTCGAGAAGACGCCGATCAGTTTTCCGATGGGGGGCCAGACGAAGCTGAGCACGATTCCCAGCAGGATCGCGGCGCCGGCCGTCAGGATCGGCACCAGCCGCTTACCGGCGAAAAAGCCGAGATACGGCGGCAGCTGCACCTTGTAGAACCGGTTGAACAGCCAGCCGGCGATGCCGCCGATCAGGATGCCGCCGAACACGCCCGTCTCGATGCTGGGCATGCCCATGACGAGCCTCGTGTCGACGCCCAGGACGCCTGCCATGACGCCCATCGTGGCCGTCATGACGACGAAGCCCACGGTGCCGGCGAGGGCCCCGACGCCGTCGTTGTTGGTGAAGCCGAGCGCGACGCCGATCGCGAAGATCAGCGCCAGATTGCCGAAGATCGAGTCGCCGGCCTTCGCCATCAGGGCGGAAACCGTCGGAGGAATGAAGCCGAACTTCGCGCTGCCGATGCCCAGCAGGAGGCCGGCGACGGGAAGCACGGCGACCGGGAGCATGAGGGCTTTCCCGACCTTCTGGAGAGAGGCGAAGGCGTTATTCAATATATTCATCGGTATTTTCTCCTCAGGCTCCGGCCACGGCCGATGCGGCGAGTTCGCGGACGGCGGCGGGACTGTCGAGCGTCAGCGCCTTTTCGGCGAGGCTCCGGCAGTCGGACATCGCCAGCCTGCGCACCAGGGCCTTGATCGAGGGGATCGCGGGCACGCTCACGCTCAGTTTGTCGACGCCGAGGCCCAGCAGGATCGGGACCGCCCGGGCGTCGCCGGCGAGGCCGCCGCAGACGCTGACGGGCCGCTGGTGGTCACGGGCGGCACGGACGGTCAGTGCGATCAACTGGAGAACGGCCGGATGCAGACCATCGACCTGGGAAGCCAGTTTCGGGTGTCCCCGGTCCATCGCCAATGTATATTGGGTCAAATCGTTCGTGCCGATCGAGAAGAACGCGGCCTCGTGCGCGAACCGTTCGGCAAGCAGCGCGGCGCTGGGCACCTCGACCATGATGCCGGCCGGAACCGGCGAGACGCCGAGCGCCTTCGCCTCCTCCTCGAGGATGTCCCGGGCGGCCCGGAACTCGGCGAGGCTCGCGATCATCGGAAACATCACCTGGACGGCCGCGCCGCCGGATGCCGCGGCGCGCAGAACGGCTCGCAGCTGGGGGCGCATGATGTCGGGGCGGTCCAGCGCGACACGCAGGCCCCGGATGCCGAGGAACGGGTTTTCCTCGCGCGGAAGCGGAAGATAGGAAAGAGGCTTGTCGCCGCCGACGTCCAGGGTGCGGATCGTCAGCGTGCGGCCCTGTCCGAGGGTTTGGGCCATGGCCGTGTAGGCGGCGGTCTGCTCGTCTTCGGTCGGCGGCACGGCCCGGTCGAGGAAGAGGAATTCCGACCGGAGGAGGCCGACGCCTTCGCCGCCGAGTTTCACCGACTGGTCGGCATCGGCCTGGCCGCCGATGTTCGCCACGACGGCGATCTTGCTGCCGTCGCGCGTGAGGGCGGGCTCGGCGGCGGCGGCGAACTCGGCGCGGCGCCGTTCCTCGGCCGCTTTCTGCTCGCCCCGGACCTTCTCGATCTCGGCCGCGGGCGGATTCAGCCGCAGGATGCCATTCGAGCCGTCGAGAACCGCCGGAAGATCATCCGCGACGTCGAGCACCCGGGGTTCGATCGCGGCGATGGCCGGCAGGCCGAGGGATCGGGCGAGGATGGCCACATGCGAGGTTGCGCCGCCGGCCACGGTGGCGAACCCGAGAACCTTTCCGCGGTCGAGCGCCGCCGTATCGGACGGGGTGAGGTCTTCCGCGACGAGGATCGTCTCGGGCGGGAACTCCCGCTTTTCCTCGCCGACCCCGAGCAGGATGCGGAGCACGCGGCGTCCGACGTCGCGCAGGTCGTTCGCGCGCGCCGCCAGCAGCTCGTTGCTCATGGCGGCGAGCCGGTCGGCCTGGACCGTGATGGCGGCATCCCATGCGGCCGCGGCGCTTTTTCCCTTCGCGATGGCGCTTTCGGTCAGATCGAGCACGTCGGGATCGTCCATCAGTTCCTGGTGGGCCGCAAATATGGCGGCTTTTCCGGCGTCGGCCGCGGCGGCGAGCCTGTCATGGAGCGCTCCGGTCTGCTGTTTCGCCTGTTCGAGCGCCTGGCCCAGCTTCCTGCGCTCGATTTCGGGAGTTTCCGCCGTTTCCGGGACGTGAAGATCGGTGCGGACGAGTTTTCTGATGCGTCCGACAGCCAGCCCCGGCGAGGCGGAAACGCCCGTCAGGCGGTTCGGGTCACCGGAAACGAGAGCGGCCGGTCTCGATTCCGGCGTTGGCGCCGTGACGGCTCCGGGCGGAAGAGCCCGGGCCGCCTGCGCGGCCCTGCCGCCGCCCTCCCCCAGTCCGTCGCGCACAGCTGGCAGGATAGCCGCCAGCGCAGCTTCGGCATCAGGGCCCTTCGCGGTCAGGTAAATCTTGTCGCCACATCGCACGTCGAGACCCATGATCGCGACAAGGCTTCGGGCGTTCGCGGCAGCCGTTCCCCGGTGCAGCCTGATCTCGGATTTATACCGGCGGGCCAGGCCGGCGAGAACCGCGGCGGGCCTGGCGTGGAGGCCTGTCGGGTTCGGAACGACGACCGCTTCCGACGTGAGGGTCTTCGCGAGGTCCGGCTCCGCTTCGGGAGCTCCGGCGGCCGGTTCCGCGAGATGTATTTCGAGCACGATATCCCTGCCTGACGAAACGGATCCGGTCGCCGGCTTCATCGATGCGACCCGCTCTGGCGTCGTGACGAGCACCTGGGTCAGGAGGCTCGCGGCGCGCCTGGCGACGAGGTCGGGATCGAACTCGATCAAGGGCTGGCCGATCTTGATCGCTTCGCCGGCCCTGACGAGGGGCTTGAACCCGTCCCCCTTGAGATGGACCGTATCGATGCCGATATGCATCATGATTTCGAGGCCCGCCGCCGGGGAAAACGTGATCGCGTGACCGCAGGAATGAACCTGCGTGACGGTTCCGTCGCAGGGTGCTTTCAAAACCGGATCGACCGGGTCGATCGATATGCCATCACCTACGATTTTCTGTGCAAACACGGGATCGGGCACCAGTTCAATCGGCACCAGGATTCCCGACAGCGGCGCTTTCAGCACGAGCGTTTGCGGCTGATTCCTCGTCATCTCTTCCTCCGATGGCCCCCGCCTCGTCGCAGGGGTGTTCCGCCACTATACCACCGGCCGGGCACACATGCGAAACTCCCCGCAAACCGCCGCCGGAAACAAAGGAAGCGCACCCGCGATGGGTGCGCTTGAAGGGGTTGAAGCAGACAGGGGATGGGGGACTACGATTTCCGGAGGTTCTTCGTTCCGAGGCTGAGAAGGAATCCGAGGCCGAGGCTGACGAACGAACCGATCATCAGGAGAGACGCCCAGGTCGTCGTCGAGAGGGTACGACCATAGTCATAGATATTGCCGGCGGCCGACTTGATGCCGAGACCGAAATACCTGACCGCGACGAGGCCGAGAAAGCCGACGCAGAAAAGGTTCCGCCTGGTGAATGCGACGACGAGGTGGGCGCCGAACACGAGATACCAGTTGATGGTCGAGAGACCGCCGCCGATCTCGTCCGTCCTGGCGGTGAAGAGTGCGAACAGCGTCAGGCCGATCAGCACCGTGGCGTCGTAGGTGTTGATCGAGTACATCTTTGCGATCTGCGTGCGGAAGAAACTTTGGAAGAAAAAAACGCCGGCGAGCAGATACGGCAGATAGACGAAGGTCAGGTTGCCGATCGCCGGGTTTCCGGCGGTCGCGTCGGCCATCACGTTCTTTTCGAGCTGGAACGGCAGGATCGCGAAGGGGAACAGCAGGAGCGCCCAGGAAAACGTCGTCGCGTCGCCGACATACGGGTTGGGCTCGGCTTCCTCGAGACTGCTGTTGCGCCAGTTGGCGACGATGACCGGGAGCTGGATCGCGGCCGCGACGAGCCAGATCATGTACACGTCCACCTGGCCGGAAAACGGCATTCCCGGATTGCCGCTTCCCGTCGAATCCATGACTGAGTATATATAATTAGGAGAATAATATATCATGCCGAACGCCATGAGCGGATAGACGAGACGTTCCCAGCGCACCTTGATCTCGAGCCAGGTGAGAACGGCCCAGACCTTGGCCGCACCGAGAACAAGATAGAACGTGGAAAGGGTGAAGCCCCATGACCGGTCCATCACCGCGATGCGCACCTGGTAGAACGTGAGATCGGCCAGGAACACCATGACGAAGACGAGCAGCAGTTTGCCGTGCCGGCTGTTCGTGCCGGTCCGGAGCAGGTAGATCGCCATGGCCACCAGGACGATCTCGTAGACGTTCTGCACGCCGAAGAAACCGGCGACGGTCCCGACGCCGACCGCGTTTTCCGACGCCGCGCCGTTGACCAGATACAATCCCGCGATCATCAGCAGCACGCTCACCAGGTAGAGCGGGTTGGCGTCGATGATCAGGCGCATCCAGCCGCCGTCTTCACCTCCGTCTCCCGCATGTCCGGAAGGCGGCACGCCGTCCGTGTTCTCCGGGCGCACGTCCCCGGCGTCGCGTGAACGTTCCGGCTTCTGCGCGGCATCCGTCTGCTGCATCGGCAACTCCTGATTCGACGTGTTCTCTGTCATACCCCGCCTCCAATCGCCGCGATTTTTGATTCGATGCCGTTGCTTCGGCGCAACCGACATGCCAGCCCGTACACGGGATGTCGCACGTCACGGCGGCATCCCGAAAACTCGCGTTCAGAGCGCATTTCCCGCCACATTCACCGTTCGTCCGGCCCGGTCTCGAGCTCCGGATGCGTCATTTCTGTCCAGCGTCGAGGCGTCGGGAATGACGCAGGTCGAGGAGGTTTGGAAATGCGACGTTTTCATGTATGATGCTGACGATAGACACACACCGGATCGAGGAGGTTCTTGTGAGACACATCATCACCGCTTCCCTTCTGCTGCTTCTGCTGCTGGCCTTGTCGTCCGTCGTTCCGTCGCACGCCGCGCCGCCCCCCGTTCCCGCCGAAGCCGAGGCGGAATGGGAGGTCGAAAAGATCGTTCTGCACCGCGACAACGGCAAAGGGGAAGCCGGCGACGAGACATCCTGGTTTTATCCTTCCGACCACGTGCACCATGTTCTGGTGCGGTTCAAGTCGCTCAAGGTGGGCCTTCTGAAGCCGGTCGCGAAGTTCATCTCGGTGAACACCGCCGCCGGCCGCGACCTGGTCATCGCCGAGTCCCCATCGGAAACGGCCCTCGTCGGGAACGAGTACAAGGGGTCGCTGACGCTCGAGCGCGATTTCCCCGTCGGATACTACCGGTTCGAACTCGCAATCAACGGCAAACCCGTCGCGGCGACAAACTACTGCGTCATGGACAAGCCGGCTGATTTCAAAATCTACGATTATTCCCTCCACCTCCCCGATACAGACGGAGAACTTGGCGAGGAAGTGAAGGGGTTTACGACGGCAAACCGGCATCTGTATCTGAGCGTGCGGACATCGGGAATCGTGCCGGGCACCCGGCTGAAATGGATCTGGCGCGCTCTCGAAACGGAAAAAGGCCCCGGCGAGATCACCTCCGCCGAAGGGCTTCTGCAGGAGGTCGGGATCTTCAACCTCAGCCCCGATCTCAGACTGGAAAACCCGCTTCCGGTCGGTTCCTACAGTCTCGAAATGTATCTCGACGGCACCCCGATCGCATCTTTCCCCTTCGGCGTAGAAAAATAGCTTTTACAATAGAATAAACATCGCTGCATATTCGCAGGCGCGTTGGCTGCCTGGTTATTGAGTTCTGCAGAACAAAAGCCATTTTCTCCTTCCCGTTCGTGCCGAGCCTGTCAAAGCACGTGAAGCTCTCGCCCCTTCGATAGACTCAGGGCGAACGGGTGGTTTCGGGGTCGGCCGCCGGGCTTCTTTTCAGGAGAGGTCCGAACTGAGCCAGGAGGCACCCCGCGAGCATCAGCGCGCAGCCGGCCGTCGCGCGCCAGGACATGATTTCCCCGAGCAGCACCCGGCCCGTCCAGGCGGCGAACACGGCTTCGAGGCTCAGGATGATCGCGGCATGCGCCGGCAGGGCGTCTTTCTGCGCGATGACCTGGAGCGTATACCCGACGCCCACCGAGATCAGTCCGCCGTAGGCGATCGGCACGACTCCTCCCGACAGGCCGGTGAGGGTGACGGATTCGCGCCAGAAGGCCGTCGCCAGGCTGAGAATTCCGCAGACGATGAACTGGCCGATCGAGAAGGATATCGGCTCGAGCCGAGCCGCATACCAGCCGACCAGCAGAACGTGACCGGCCCAGAAGACTGCCCCGATCAGCTCCAGCAGGTCGCCGAACGCGATCGTGAACGCTTCGGTGACGCTCAGCAGGAACAGGCCGACGGCCGCCAGCACCACGCCAAACCAGGTCCACGCGTCCGGCCGATGGTGCGCGAACAAGCCGAACAGCGGCACGAACACCACGTACAACCCCGTGATGAACCCGGCTTTTCCGGCCGTCGTCCAGACGAGGCCGACCTGCTGAAGCGAGGCGCCGGCGAACAGGAAAACCCCGGCGATACAGCAAGCCCTGACATACCGCGACATCCCGAGATCGACCCCGGCGCCTTCAGCCCGGGCGACGTTCCGTTGGTGTCGGGCAAGCGGCAGAAGCGCGAGCGCGCCGAGCAGGAACCGCACGCCGTTGAACGTGAACGGTCCGACGCTGTTCATGCCGACGCGCTGTGCGACGAACGCCGCGCCCCAGACCAGGGCCGTCAGCAGCAGCATCGCATCAGCTTTCCAGATTTTCGTATTCATCCGCTCCTCCGCGTGCCGTAGTATCCGACGCCAGCCCCAGATTTGCAACCGTCCGCCGGAAGAAACCGCACGGGCGGGTGCATCGGCCGCATGGGCGTGATACGATGAACGCCGCAAAAATCACCCATGTATGGGAAATGAAGGAGTCAGGCATGTTGATACGCTCTCTGCTCACCGTTCTGGCCGTCGTCTGCTGCGCCGGCCTGGCTTTCGCCGAACAGTCCAGGGCCGCCCAGCCCGTCCAGGGTTGCAAGGTCCAGCTCGCGGACGTCGAGGGGATGCCCTTCGCCCCCCGGTTCGATTTCACGAAGGAAGAAGTCGCGAAGGTCGCCTCCGACTCGCGCAAGGAGCTCGACGCGCGCCTCGAGGAGATCGTGAAGATCCCCGCCGGCAAACGCACGTTCGACAACACCGTGAAGGCGTTCGAAGCGGCCCTGTCGGATTTCGGCGACGTCATCACCCTTCCGATCTTCATGTCGTATGTCTCGAAGGATGCCGCGGTGCGCGAAGCGGCAGCGGCGCTCGAAGAGGAATCGAGCAAATACACCGTCGAGATCATGACCCGGCGCGACCTGTACAACGCCGTCAACGAGTTCGCGCAGACAAAGCCGCAGCTTTCCGATGAAGATCAGTTTCTGCTCGACCGCATCATGCTCGGGTTCAAGCGCAACGGTCTCATGCTGTCCGAAGCCGACCTCGCGACATACAAGGAGCTGAAGCAGCAGCTCGTCGCGACCGAGCTCAAGTTCGAGAAGAACATCCGCGACTGGAAGGACCAGCTCGAGGTCACGAAGGAAGAGCTCGAAGGCCTTCCCGAGGATTTCATCGCTGGCCTCGCCACCACGACCGACGGCAGGTTCGTCGTGACCCTCAATTACCCCGACTACTTCCCGATGATGGACAACGCGAAGAACGACGACGTCCGTCGCCGGCTCGAGTTCAAGTTCAACAACCGCTGCGCCGACACCAACGTGCAGCTGCTCGAAGAGGGCCTCCGGCTCCGCCAGCAGCTCGCCGAACTGCTCGGATACAAGAACCACGCCGAATATCAGCTCGACGACCGCATGGCGAAGAAGCCCGAAACGGTCACCGAGTTCCTCGACCGCCTGCACGGCAAGCTGCTTCCCAAGGCGAAAGCCGAGCTGCGAGACCGCCTCGCCCTTCGTGCGAAAGAAGCCGGCATCCGCACCACCGAGCCCCTGATGGGCTGGCAGTGGCGCTACTGGAACAACCAGTACAGCAAGATGGTGCTCAACATCGACAAGGAAGCGATGAAGCAGTATTTCCCGCTCGAGACCGTCATGAACGGCATGCTCGCCATCTACGCCGAAGTCTTCGACGTGATCATGGAAAAAGCGGCCCTTCCCGTCTGGAACGAGGAAGTGATGTCCTACGTCGTGAAGGAGAAGAACGGCGAGGTCATCGGGTATCTCTACATCGACCTGTTCCCGCGCGACGGGAAATACAAGCATCAGGCCTGCTTCGGCCTGGTCGGCGGCCGCGAGCTGCCGGGCGGCGTCTATCAGAAGCCGGCTTGCGCCATCGTCGGCAACTTCAACCGGCCCGCGGCCGGCCAGCCCTCGCTGCTGACCCACGACGACGTCGAGACGATGTTCCACGAGTTCGGTCACGTCACCCACAATATCTTCACGAAGGCCCGCTACGGCATGTTCTCGGGAACCGCCGTCGCGCGCGACTTCGTCGAGGTGCCCTCGACCATCCTCGAGAACTGGGCCTGGAACAAGGACGTGCTCAAGCGCATCTCCGGCCACTGGAAGAACCCGTCCGAGAAGCTGCCCGACGCGATGATCGACCGCCTCATCAAGAGCCGCACCTTCGACACCGGCCTCGTGAACGTGCGCCAGATCTTCCTCACGAAGTTCGATATGGCCTGCCATACGACCGATCTGAAAAACACCACGATCACCTACGGCCGGCTCCAGCGCAAGTACATGCTGACGCCCAAGAGCGTCGGAACGCATCCGCAGGCCAGCTTTGGCCACCTGATGGGCGGCTATGACGCCGGATACTACGGGTATCTCTGGGCCCGCGCCATCTCGGCCGACATCTTCACCGAGTTCGAGAAGAACGGCGTGTTCGACGGCGCCACCGGGAAGAAGTATCGCGACCTGATCCTCGCCCCCGGCCGCACCGCCGACCAGAACGTGCAGATCCAGGCATTCCTCGGCCGGGCCTTCAACGAGGATGCCCTGCTTCGCCAGTTCGGCCTCGAAACCGTTTCGAAGTAATCCTCCCGCCCCGTTTCACCACCGGGTCCGCCTCACGGGCGGGCCCGGTTTTCTTTCCCAGGAATACGAAGATGGTGCACAGAAATCATTCCCGGGTCAATCCAGGACATCGTTATTGCGTTGCACCGGGCGGGTTTCAAACCCGCCCCTATAGTTGCATCGCTCTTTTTATCTAATGGTGAAAGAGTCTCGGCGGCGGGATTTTTCTGGAGTCTTCGGCGGGAAAATCTGAGGTATCATCTTTGTATGATGAAACTGCGGGTTCATTCGTTCATCGGCCGGACGGCCGTCGAGGGGCCGGGGGAGCGGGCCTGCATCTGGGTGCAGGGCTGCCCGATCCGGTGCGCAGGCTGTTTCAACCCGGAGACGTGGCCGTTCGAAGGCGGCTCGGAGATGACCGTCGACGACCTGTTCGAGAGGGTGTCACGCGAGAATGATATAGAAGGCATTACATTTCTCGGCGGCGAGCCGTTCGCGCAGGCGGCCCCTCTCGCGGAACTGGCGGAACGGCTGCGCGAAAAAGGCCTCTCCGTCGTCACGTTCACGGGGTATACGCTCGAACGGATCCGCGCCGCGGGCGACGCCGCTTGGGACCGCCTGCTCGCGGCGACCGACCTGCTGATCGACGGGCCGTTTGTCGAGGCGCAGGCCGATCAGAGCCGTCCCTGGGTTGGATCGTCGAACAAGCGGTTCGTCTTCCTGACCGGGCGGTACCGCCATCTCGAGGCCGTTCTGAACCAGATTCCGAACGGCCTGGAGCTCCGGATCTCGCCGGTGGGCGGCGTCACCATCAACGGCATGGAGACCTCCGAGGCTCTCGAAGAGATCAGAAAGACCCTCGTCACTTCACGTCGTTAATCCACTTCGAAACGCGTTCCGGCGTGTTTTTGACATACTCGCCGAAGCGGTCCCAGTGGGTGGTGAACACGGTCCGCTTCATCGGCATCCCGCGCTCCATGAAATCTTCCTGCGTGATTTCGAGCGTTCCGCTCTTGAAGAAAACATAGGCGAACAGCCCGAACAGAACGGCGATGATCATCACCGGCTTGAAAAACGCATGCATGACCTCTCTCCTGCTGTCTCGAATCTCGACACAAGTATACCTCAACTCGCCAGGCGCCACGCTTCTCATTCAACAATCCGGCAGCAACGAATGAGCGACGGAGGCGCAGAGCAGCACGTGTCCTCAGCGGTTCCGCGCCTCAGCGGTGAATCATACGATTGCCAACGGAACAGAGCACAAAGAACTCAGTTCCTACTCCTCTCACAAGTATTGAGTCCTGCATATCAATAACCAGCTTCGTGTCCTCGTTCGTGCTGAGCTTGTCGAAGCACGAAAGCTCTCGCCCTTCGACAAGCTCAGGGCGAACGGCTGTATCATGTCAGGTCGCATAAAATATATTTCATACGCGATAGTTATCGCCTAACATATGAGACAAGCATTATTACTCCTCTCACAAGTAACACGACAATCACTTGCATGCTCGATACCGTTCGTGCTGAGCCTGTCGAAGCACAAATGCTCGCGCCCTTCGACAGGTTCAGGGCGAACGGGGGGATCATGTCGATGCGGATACAATATATATTTTACGTGATACTTGTCGCCCAACATATGAGACGCTGGTATTTCCCAGAGAAGCAGGAGGCTCTCTGTGATTCAGCGATTGCCAGGAAGGGATGTGCCTGCGACAAGGCAGGGCAAGGCGAGTCAAGACCCGAGTTTTCCGGAAATCCAGGCGAAGAGGTCGGCGCCGGCTGGGCCGGCGACCTGAGTTCCGGCCAGCAGGGCTTCGGCCTTGCGGACGCCGATGCACCAGAGGTCTTCCTCGGCAGCGGCTTTCTTACGCAGGAGATGAACCGCGAGAACCGTCGCAAGCACCTTCGCAGCATCGACACCCCCGGGAACGTTCAACTCGCGCGCCCATTTTTTCAGTTCGTCGAGCGATCGGCCGGCCAACTCAGCGAGGGCGTTTTCCAGAATGAACCAGCCTTCCGCCTGTTGCAGCATGAGAATATTTATTGATTTTATAGTATCAATAATTTCTTTTTGCGCTTCACCGCCGACAGGGAAGGAGGCGCGCCTGGCCTTTCGGGTTTTGCCGCCGGAATCCTCCGTCGCTTCGTCGAACGCGGCGGACATGTTTGCGCAGCAGGTGTCGACCATCGAATTCATGAGCGTGGCAGGCTGCACAAGGTAAGAACAGACGATGCCCTTCATGCCCGCGGCCATGCCGAATCCAGGGATTGCATGACCGCCATGCCAGCCGCTGGTGATCTGGACCGGCACGCGTCGCAGTTCCGTCTGTCCCGTGGCCCTGGCGTCGGCCGCGCGCTCCTCGACGGCGACGAAACTGGTGCCGCTGCAGAGAAGGCCGTATTCGCAGGAGATCTCGATCGCCTTTTTCAGCCACGATTCCTGAACACCGCGCTTCTGGCGTGAGCCGCCCCTGGGAACGTCATGCGTCTCTTCGAGCTCGAGAATGGCCTGACGCGCCCACCAGAGGGCGGCAATCCCGCCTTCTTCGGGCTTCGAGCGACGGATCTCGGCCGACCAGGCGACTTCACCGGTCTTCGTTTTTCCGCGCACCGTCACCCTGGTGCCGTCGGGCGGCGTCTGGCCCTTTTTGAAACGGGCGGCAACCAGCAGGGATTCGCCGGCGAACACGGCCGGCACATCGCGCGGCGCGGGTTCGGCCCCCGAAACGCCCCAGTCGATGACCAGATCGGTCGCGACCGGAGCCGCCACCCTCGCGAACTGGCGCAGAACCTTCGGTTCGATGCGCTCGCCGGGGTGGATGAACTCGGCAGCACCGCCGCCACGGCGGGCGATACCCCTGACCAGATACTCGCTGGAACCGGCCCCGATGCCGAACGCGAACACCCTGCACCGGTTGCGGAGACGGCCGGCCCAGGCAAGCACCTCGTCTTCGTTGCTGACCGCACCGTCGGTCATGACGAGAAGACTGAACGACTCGTTGCCGGTCATCTTCTCGATCTTCTTCAGCGCTTCCAAAATCTCCGTGCCGCCGAGATCGGCTTCGATGCCGCGAACCTGCTCGACAGCGGCGTCGAGACTGGCCTGGCTGAACACGACCGGCTCACCGGTCATCGGCCGGCAGTCGCTTCCGAAACGGACGATCTGGAACCGGTCACCCGGCTGGAGCGCCCGCAGACACAGCTCGACCGCCCGCCTGGCCTGAACGATCGATTCCCCGCACATGGAACCGGAACAGTCGACGAGAAAGACGGCCGTCTTCCGCTCCTGCGCCGCGACTGGCCGCCCTTCGGGAACGCACTCGACCAGGAGGTGCTCACGGCCGTTCCGTTCGGCGGCGAGCGCGCTCATGGCGAGGACCTGGGCGGTCTCGATCAGAATGACCAGGTCGCGATCGAGGGAGGTCGTCTGCTGGCCGAACGCGATGCGGGCCGTGGCGCCGTCGATCTCGGCGCGAAGGGGATGCGAGGGCGATTCGACGACCTTGACGGCCGACGGCATGACGGCCTCGAGATCGAGCGAGAGGCCGTAGGGAACCTTTGCCGCGTATGGCGGCGTGGTGCGTTCTATTTCGGCCAGCGCCTCGGCGGAAAGATGCCCCGGCGCGTACCGGGGAGTGATGGTGGTCGGAATCATCACCCGCACGCCGCGCGGCTCTGAGGCCGCGAGCTGGATGAACCGCAGCTCGACCTGGACCTCCTGGCCCGGGAGGAGATTGCCGACGCTGACCTGGAAAACGTTCGGCCGCTCCTGGTCGAGAAGGAACGCCCCGTCGCCCTCGGCCATCGCCTCGTCGTACGTTTCGAACGCCTTCTCGCGCTCTTCGACGGAACCCGCGATCAGGCGGTCGCCGATACGGATCGAGAATCCGCACACAGCGGCCTCTTCGGGCAGGGGAAACAGATACGTCGCCTCGATGGCGTTCTTTTCGATGTTGCGGAACCGCTGCGTCAGGCACCACTCGCCCACCCGCCCCTGCAGGCGCCCCGAAAGCCGGCAGCCGATCAGGGGAACCGCCTCTCCGCTCTTGCCGATGACTCCCCGGTCACTCTCCTGCTGGTGCGTGGTCATGGTGATTTCTCCTCTTCTTCAGCCGCGCGAACGGCATTTCGGCCGGCACGTGCCGGCGCGGATCACGTGTTCCGCGTAGAACGGTCGAGTTCCGGAAAGATGCTCCGGATGGCGTGCTGCAGACGCTCGTATCTCGATGCCGTCATGCGGCAGACACCGGCCTGCAGGTGAATTTCGCACCCCGGCGCCATGAGGAAGCGCATCCAGGGCTCGGCGGCCATCAGCGGCACGGCGGCGTCGCGAACCGCGGTTTCCCCCTTCCCTTCGGAGAGGCGGGCCGCGATATCTCTCAGGGCAAGGCCCCCTTCCTGAAGGGCGCGAATCTCGGCGAGGCGTTTTATATGTTCATCGGTATAGAAATGCCCCCGGCCTGCCCCGCAGGGGGGAGCGAGGAGCCCCTGCTGCACGTAAAAGCGGATGGTGCGGCGCGGGACCCCTGTCATCTCTGCAACTTCGCCGATCGAATACCGTTTATCCATACTCTAAATATGACATTTACTGTCGCATTGTCAAGTGTCATGTTTTTTTCGACAGCCCAACGACGATTACGAAGGAGGGGGGGCGAAATCATATCATGGATATAATATATTTATATGATTATATTCCTTACCTGCATCGGGGCGCGTTACGGGGCGGATCTCAGACCCGCCCCTCATAAGCCTCATCAACCACATACGTCACACCAGTCACAGAACGCATACAAGATTCCGGCCACATCATGACACCGCATTGCACCCCGGATTACATTCCGGATTCGCGCCTTCGTCCGGGGGGATTCATTCCCTTTCTCAGGGATTGTCCGATTCATGCCGATAGACGGTGCTGAAGCCGGCGGCAGGAACCGGCAGGCCTGTTGTCAGGCGGAAAAGGGGTTGTCATGGGAATCCGGGGCCGGGGGATGTCGAGGATCGTCTTTTTTCTGGCGGCGCTTCTCGCCGCCATGACGTTTCATGGGTGCGGCGGTGGCGGCAGTTCGTCCCGACTCGCCTCGGTGCAGATATCCGGGCTTTCCGCCGACGGTTCCGCCGATGGCTCTGGTCTCGCGACGGAAGCCATCCCCCTGGCGGCGCCGGCCGTGGCAAGCGAACCCGACCCGCTGAGGCTGTATGCGCCGGCGGCGATTCACGCGGCGCAGAACATCTACTCGTATTTCAAGCTCGAAGCGGTCGACGGCGTTCCGCCCTACACGTTCACAGCATCGGGGCTTCCTGAAGGCTTCGGTCTGGGGACATCGACCGGCTTCGTCGGCGGCACGCCCGTCGCGACAGGCGTGGCGACGATCACGTTCACCGTCACGGACGCGTCCGGGACCGCTTTCTCGGCGTTTTCCGTCATGACGATCGTCCCGGGACTGTCGATTTCCTGCCTTACGCAGATGCACTTCACCTTCGATCAGCAGGTTTCGACCCTGTTCGCCGTTCCCCTCGCCGGCAGGGCCCCCTACGAGTTCACCGTGACGGGGCTTCCGCCCGGCCTCGACCTGCGGGTCGACCGCAACCGCCTCGCGTATCTCATGGGCGCTCCCGACCGACTCGGAAGTCACTCGGTCACGCTGTTCGTCAAGGATGCCGACGGCGCCGAGGCGCAGGCCGACGTCGTCATCTCGGTCAGCCGCGCCGGCTACTGGGTCGAAACGGGCGTCGCCTACCTGCGCGTCGGCGACACCTTCAACCAGCTGATCTGCCAGGCGCGGGGCGGCTCGCCCCTGACGGGCATCTACGGCACGAAGACCTACGAATACGCGGTCTCCGGCCTGCCGCCCGGCATCGCCCTCGTCACCTACGCCGAAGGGGCTGTCGACGGCAGCAACCAGTTTGGCGCGCTCGTCTCGGGCACGGCGACGACGGTCGGAAACTACGTGATCGACATCACGGCCGTCGACACGACGGGCGCTCCCGTGAAGGGAATGGGGTTCATCCAGGTCGACCCCAAAAAAGAATGACACGTTCTTGAATCCTGCGAGAATCTCTCGTGCCCCGACAGGTTCAGCACGAACGTGAACGCACAATTTGGCTTTATGTGTACAACTTTTCTTCATCTTGCCCATTGACACATTTCCTCTCACCCCATACCATTGAGGGAGATTTAGCGCAGGGCAAGGAATTTGAGTATGAAGCAGAAACGTCCGAACATTCGGCATTCGTGTGCATGCCTTTTCTTCGGTGTTTTCGGCTTGTTTCTCTCATTTTTCCCCGCTTTTCCGGTCGTTGCCTCCAGCCAGTTCGACACCGAACCCCTCGAAGTTTTCACCGGGGCCATGGCCGCCCCCTGGGAACGCGTCGAACGCCTCATCGACCGCCACCCCGGCTTCAAACACGAGGCGTTTGCCCCCGAGGGCGTGCAGACCGATCCCCGGATCGTCCGATGGTTCGGCGGCGACAAGACGCCCCACTCGAACCGGTTCCTCCTGCACTGCTTCCGCGACTATTCGAAAAGAACCTTCCCCACCCCGGTCCTCTTGGTTCACGGCTCCGTCGACAACGCCAACCGCGGCTGGATTCACCCCTACGACATGTCCGGCAGCCTTCAGACGCTCCCGCCCGACAAGGTCGGGTTCGCCTGCCGTCTCGCCGATCTCGGGTATTCCGTCTTCGCCATCACATTCGCCCACGGACAGGGCGACAACATCATGCAGGCCGAGCAGATCGCAAACGCCATCCGCCGCATCCGCATCCTCCTCGGCCGCGAGAAAGATCCCGATTTCAAGGTCGACATCATCGCCCACTCGAAAGGAAACGTGGCCGCCCGCCTCTACTGCTCCGACGCGAGAGCCATCTTCCCCAATCTCACGTTCCTGACCCCGTTCCGGAAAGACGTTCGCAAATACATCGCCATCGCCTCGCCGATGCGCGGCATCGACACCCCATATCGGTATTACGGGTACAACCTGCACATCGCGCTGAACCCGGGAAACGCCCCGCTGGGCGCTTCGAAAATGCTCATCAACGGCACATGGAAAAACGTCCATGACCGGACCGTCTTCAGCGACTCGAAGAACTACTGGCCCGGCCAGTCACAGCTGCTGTTCAACCTCGTCCGCGACGGAAATATACCGCTCGGCATTGAAAGCGCGACCGCCGACGCCGGGGCGAGCGCCCTCGCCCTGTATCACGGCGGCGCCTCTCTCGCCCTCGAGTCGCGCGGCATCGACAAGGCCATCGAGGCCGGCGACCGGCTGATCTACCGTCTCGAGGAAAAGGGCATCGATCCGTCGGTACGCCTCTGCGTCCTCGCCGGGAACAACCCCTACCTTTCGCTCAAACTGCCGGTGCTGGGCTACACGCCAACCCCCTACGAGACGTTTTCCGCCCCGTACGACGGCCTTCTCTTCGTCGAATCCGCCGTCTGGACGAAAGGCATCCTGAAGCGCGGCGCCAGGCTACTCGCGAAGTCCGTCATCTACAAGAACCATCTCGACCTCGCCCGCGACCCCGAGGCGTTCAAGCTCATCGACACGTGGCTGATGGCCCCGACGGGCACGGAAAAACGTTCTCTCCGTAAACAGGTGGAAGCTCTGTTCCCGTCGCAGGACGAAGAGTAACCCTCTCCCCGCCTGACCCGCTGCTCTTCCACGCCTCCGCCACGGCCCCTTCACGCTCCGTTCGTAAAGGCCCCGTCGGAGCACGAATTGTCTCTCGCCCCTCGATCACGCAGGGCGAACGGCATGTTCGACGATTCAGACTCCACGGTATCAATCCGAGGGCTTTTCGCATGCGCAGTTCGCAATGGGGTCACACCGCGCTTCGCGCTTTCGACGCCATTCAGAAGGCAGAAAGATCCCGTTCGGCCCCGGACGCTTCGCCGTGCAGCCGGCGGAACTTCAGGAAAGTTTCCAGAGAGGCTTTCGCCTGATCGACGGCCGGTGAAGCCGCACCGCCAAAGATGTCGGCAAGGTCATCAAACCGCCCCTGCGCAACGAACTGCTTCATCGAATTGAGCACCAGGGCGTTCACCGCTTCGTGTCTGCTCGCTGCGACGCTGATTCCATACGGCATCTCGGCTTTGTCGAGCATGGCGAGGATATTCCGCAGTCCCATTCCATTCTGGGTGCTCGAGAATGTCACGACACTGCCGTCGGTTCTGGAATCGACGGTTCCGTCGTGGTCGGTTCTCAGGATCTTCACGTCGCGGCTGGCATACCGTTCGAGAACCTCCGGAGACGGGTGATTGTAGGAGTTGCTGATTCCCACCGAGAACACGGCATAATCCGGCCTGGCGGCATTCAGAAAGGCGTTGGTGGAAGAGGTTTTGCTGCCGTGATGCCCGACCTTGAGGACCGTCAAGGGGAAACAGGCGGGGTGTTCCGCGATCATTTCGCGCTCAACGAGGGCCGTGGCATCGCCCGTGAACAGATACCCGATTTTCCCGGTGGTGACCTTGAACACCAGCGACGTATCGTTCGCCGTCAGGGCCGGCTGGCCGGGAGCGGGCGCCGGATGGGGGTGATCCGCGTGCAGGAGGTCGACATGCACCTGCGATCCCCAGTTGAACGAATCCGACATCCGGGCCTTCTTCAGAGGAATGTTTTTTTCGCGGATGGCTCTGAACAGGCGCTTGTACAAAACATCGTCGCCTTTCGTCGCTTCGGGGTCGCCCGGGGAAACGACGGTAGACTCCGTCGAGTAGATGAATTCCCCGATCGGAAGCGCTTCGACGAGCGTGAGAAACCCTCCGAAATGGTCGCGATGCGCATGAGTGATGACGGCGGTATCGATTTTCTCGATTCCTGCTGCTTCCAGGAAGGGAAGAATGATGTCTTCGGCTGCATGATCGACATCGTTCCCGGCATCGATGAGAATGGTTTTCTCCCGGGTCCTGATCAGGATGGCATCGCCCTGCCCGACGTCCAGAAACGTCACGCGCAGTTGCGCATTGCCCGTGTGAAGGCCTGAAGCCAGGGAGGCGGATGAAGCCGAAAAAAGGGAAGAGGCTTGAAACAGGAAGACAAACGAAACGAGGATCAGCAGCGTGAAAAAGCGCGACGACCTGTGTTGCATCCCGTGCTACTCCATACTCGATTTTTCCAGAACTCCGGCGCCCTGGGAACGGCCCTCATACGAGGAGCCAATACTCGATACAAATCACAGCCGGAAAAAACAGGGCGGACTGTCAGCATAGCACGATTCGCCGACCGAGTCAAAATCAGGGCTTCCGCTTTTTCTTCTTCATCCGCGTTTCATCTGGCCACTATCTGCAAATGCGTTCTTGATGTTCCTGTTCAGCCTTCGGTTTCAGAGCGTGTCCGGAAAAATAGCCGTGAAGAGGCGATGACGCCGACGGGAAGAACCAGCGACATCAGGAAGAACGAGAGCAGGGCGGGCGGAATTCCGATCTCGAGCCCGGGAACGGCGGCCGCCAGAAATTCTGAATCGCGCATAAAGAAAAACGGCACCCAAGTTGGGTGCCGTCAGGGGTAAAACAGTGCCGGGAGCGGGACTTGAACCCGCACGGCGTGAGCCATACGCCCCTCAAACGTATGTGTCTACCAGTTCCACCATCCCGGCGGGAACGTGCGGATATTCTACCGCAACACGCCTTCAAAGTCAACAGGTGTACGCGCGGTCTGAAAAATTCAGGGGCGAGGCCGAAAAACGCCGGAAACAACAACGGCCCGATCAGGGTCGATCGGGCCGCCGGTTTTTCAGCAACTTCGGGTTCAGTCCGGCACGTTGTGGGCGGTCGAGAGGTAGCGGCGGTATTCGGCGGGGCTGAGGACGATGTCGGGGTATTCGTTGCTGGTCCAGTAGCGCTTGCCCTCAGGGGTTTCGTGCCACTCGCCGTCGCGCATGTCGACTTCGCGCCCGTAGATGATCGCGATCTTCTTGCCGCGGGCGACGGAGGCATCGTCCCCGTGGGCGGCCAGGAACAGCTGCAGAACGCCATTCAGGCTCGCGCGCCCTTCCTGGCTGATCTCGAACTGGAGCCGGCCGATCAGGCGGGCCCGCATGCCGGACTCGAGCTCGGCGGCGCGGGCGGCGACCAGGTTCAGCTCGGTCTCGTCGGCCAGCAGCTTGTTCGTAAGGTCGGCTTCGCGCACGCGCACGTTGATCTCACTGCGAATGCCGGATTCGAAATCGGTGATGAGTTCGCGCTCGTAGACGCGGCCCAGCCCGATGAACTCGTCGGCGAGACTGCCGGCAAACGCGGCAGACGCCAGGGGCAACAACACCACGACCAGGAGGACGATTCGATTCAGCAGCTTTGTCATGGGCATCCCTCCGTTTTCTTTCGCCTTTTATGTCGCAAATTGCGTACCCGTGCCCTCAGCCCTCCAAAGAGGCTTCAGACGCGCACATCCTTCCGTTCCGGCGCCTCGAGTGCTAGAATGTCGGCGCATGACTGCCGAATACTCATCACACACCCTCATCCTTCGCACGCACAACTACAACCGCGTCAGCTTCGGCGCGCTTCTGGGCGCCTGCCCGGAAACGACTCTCGCAAAAATCCGACCAGTTCTTTGGGAAAGCGATGCCCCGCCGCCCCCGGAGCTCCTCGCCGGCCGCGTCCTGCTGCTCTACTCGTTCATGATGCCACACAAGGACGCCGTCAGCGCCGAACTGCGAAACGTCCGGTCGCTCGTCGGGGAAAACGGCCGCGCCGTCGACATCTGGGCCGGGGGTGCCGAGGCGACTCTCAATACTCCGGCCGTCGAAGAGATGGGCTTCGACCTCATCCTGGCTGGCGAAGGCGAAGAACTCTTCCCCCAACTCCTGGTCCAATGGCTCGACGGGAAACAGCCGACCGGACTTCACTCCACGCCGCCCGGCCGGGTCGATCTCGACCGGTATCCGGGGTTCCACCCCATCGCGGGCTATCTTCCTCCGATCGAGTTGAGTCGCGGCTGCATCTACGGGTGCGCGTTCTGCGCCGTGCCCGCGCTTCACAAGGGGACGCTCCGCCACCGGAGCGTCGCGCGCGTTCTCGAGATCGCCTCGGCGTATCTCCGGCATGCGACGGCCCGCAAGCGCATCAAGTTCCTGGCCTCGAACGCGTTCGCCTACGGCTCGACCGACGGGCGCACGGCGAACCTCGAGGCCCTGCACGCGCTTCTGAGCGGGCTCAAGCGCATCGGGGTTCCCGAGATCAGCCTCGGCTCGTTCCCGTCGGAAGTGCGGCCCGACTTCGTCACGCGCGAGGTGCTCGAACTGGTCCGCCCCTTCCTTTCGAACAACACCATCGTCATGGGCATCCAGTCGCCGTTTGACAGCCGGCTTCGAAGCATCGGAAGAGGTCACACGATCGAGCAGGCGGTCCGGGCCATCGAACTGCTCCGCGAGTTCCGGTTCCGCGCCCACGTCGATTTCATCATCGGAATGCCGGGTGAAACGCCCGAGCAGCAGGACGAGCTCTTGACGTTCATGGAGCGGTTGGTCCATGATTACGGGGTCCGCATTCACATGCACACCTTCATGCCGCTCGCCGGCGCCCGCTGGGCCGACAAAGTCGCCGAACCGATCGCGCCTTCCGCGCGCGACAGGCTGCGCGCTCTCGCCCGGGCAGGCGTTCTCGACGGGTGGTGGGAAAACCAGATCGCCTACAGCCGGAGACGCGAATGACCACGGAAGCCCTGCCTGTTCCAGAGCCGAATCAAGCCCCGCCCCCCCGCATCCCGGATGACCAGAAAACGTGGTTTGCGCGGTATTGGAGGCAGATCCGGACCGTTCTCACCTGGACCGGGTTCGCCGCGATCATTTATTACCTGTCGAATTTCCTCTCGCTGATCTTCCTGACGTTCATCCTGGCATACACGCTGAATTCCCTGGTCAACTATCTGCATGCGCGCATCCAGTGGCCGCGCTGGGCCGTCGTTCTCGAGGTGTATCTCATTCTCGCGATCATCATGACGACGATGGGCATGATCGTCATTCCGAAGGTTTACCAGGAAGGCAAGATCATGTACAAGGAAATTCCCGAGACGAAGGACAAGGTCATCCAGCAGATCAAGGGGCTGATGCAGGATGAGGATCTCGCCGGGTTCATCCAGGGCGCCGGAGTCGAAGAGGGCTTCAAGGAATGGTTCGGGAAGATGCTCCAGCGGTTCACCCTGTTCATCCAGGACATATTCCGGATTTCGTTCCATTTTATACTTGCCGTTATATTCAGCTTTCTCATCCTCTGGGACTTCGAGCGCTTCTCTCGGGAAGTGCGAGGCCTCGAGAGCACCCGTCTCCGCACGGTGTATCGCATTCTCGCCCCCCGCCTTCAGGAGTTCGGCGATATCGTGGGGCGGGCGTTCGAGGCCCAGATCATCATCGCCTGGGTGAACACGTTTCTCACCCTTATCGGTCTGACGTTTCTCGGCATCCCGAGCAAGCTGTTCCTGAGCGTCTTCGTTTTCGTCTGCAGCTTTATCCCCGTCCTGGGCGTGTTCATCTCGAGCGCCCCGATTTGCCTGCTTGCCTACAAGGCCGACGGCTTCATCCTCGTCTTCTACAGCGCCATCCTGATCACGATCATTCATTTTATAGAGGCCTATATCCTGAATCCCCGGATCGTCGGCGGCCATCTGTCACTCCACCCCTTCGTGGCCGTAAGCATCCTGGTGTTCTCCGAGTATTTCTTCGGAATATGGGGTCTCCTGCTCGGCGTTCCGTGCGCGGTGTTCCTGTACCACGCGCTTCTTACGAGACCGACCCAGAAACGCCCGGCGCAGAACGGATCCGTTGCCACCCCCAAGAACCCGCTTTCCCCTGAAACGGCTGCCACGTGACCGCCGCACGCCCTTCCGGCCCGACGCGTCGTTTTTTTCAAAAAGTCTCTTGACTTGGCAATCGATGCGTGTTACCATCAGAAACGTCCATTGGGGAGTCGTCTAATGGTAGGACTGCAGACTCTGGATCTGCCTATTGGGGTTCGAGTCCCTGCTCCCCAGCCGCTGTAACGTTTTTTGGCCCCATGGTGTAACCGGCTAACACGCAGCCCTCTCAAGGCTGAGAGCGGGGGTTCGAGTCCCCCTGGGGCTATTCGCTCTCATGAAGAACCGCTGAAAAGCGGTTCTTTTCATTTTCCCCGAATTCGACGCCTCCCTGCCGAAAAGCCGGCGGCCGGGGTACGAAATTCCGGCGCCCGGGAAACGGGAGAATCGCCGGCGGCTGCGGGGAAACCATTCCGGCAGGGCCTTTTTCACGGATTCATCCCGGTAGAAGCACATGGCATGAATCCTGCTTTTTTACACGCCCAACCATCACCGACGAATTTCAGACAGGAGAAAAATTCATGAACCGGTTTGTCATGCTGTTGCTTGCGGTCCTCACGATTGGCGTGATCTCCCCCGCGTTTTCCCTCGACGGCGCCCAGTTCACCAAGGTCCTGACCGCCGCCGTCCAGGCGGATGAATACCTGTATTCCCTGATGGGGCCCGAGACGCCGAAGCACTCTCCCGAGTTCCAGGCAGCCCTGGCCGGCCAGAAGAAGACGCGCGCCGCGGTCGCCAACGAGATCAACGCCCTCGATTCCACCGACGACATCCAGCAGGCGCTCGTCATCGCCCGCGCTTTCTCCGCCAAGGGCGGTTCCTTCGCCGCGATCGGCAGCCTGGCCGAAAACCTCCTGCGCGCCCGCCTTCCCTTCGTCACGGCCCACCAGCTTCCCTGAGGCACATCCCCTGCAAGACCCGACCGGGCGGCCACCCCCACAGCGGAGGCCGCCCGGTCGTTCACTTGTCTCGTTCCGGGGACGTGATACCAGTTTCTCGCGTTGGCCTGGAAATCTGTATCACGTCCCCCGAATTCGAATTCCGCATAAAACCAAGGAAGGAGAAAGTTTGATGGCCCCCAAAATGCGTGTGAAAGAAGCTATCGTTAGCTTTGTCGCTTGTTTTCTTGCCTTTGCAACAATCAGTAAGGCTGGTCCAACCGGCTATGATAGTTGGCAAAAGAACCCTGATGGAACGTATGTGTGCGGTGGTGCCTATGATGGCTACCAAGAAAATCCGGATGGAACCTACGTGTGTGGCGGTGCTTACGACGGCTATCAAAAAAATCCGGACGGAACATTTGTCTGCGGCGGCGCTTTCAACGGTCACAAGCGAAACCCGGACGGAGGGTATGTCTTGGGAGGGGCTTACGATGGCTGGATGAAAAATCCTGACGGAACCTATGTTTGTGGTGGAGCGTATAACGGGTATCACAGAAATCCAGATGGTTCCTACGTTGTCGGCGGCGCGTATGACGGGTGGCAAAAGAATCCCGATGGAACCTTCGTGTGCGGTGGGGCCTACAATGGTTGGCAAGTGAATCCAGATGGGTTCTATGTGTGCGGCGGAGCGTACGACGGATGGCAGAAGAACCCCGACGGAACCTATGCCGTTGGTGGAACCTACAACGGCTACAAAAAGAATCCGGATGGAACCTACGTTGTTGGCAACAAATTCACCTGTGGGACACGCCAGAGAAAAGATAAGCCTAGCCGCGTTCATGCCTTCATCGGGGCAGTCGAACGAATGGAAAACGTAGAGCGGTTTCGCCAAGAACTCTGCCCTGAAGACCTTGCTCTCGATTCGGTACGCAGGGCGATGAAACTCTACCATCAAAAAATTCGCTTTCAAGAAGTCCACGAGACTCGCTGATCTTCATCTTTTCAGGGGCTATTGCCACGCCGTTTTCTCATTGAGTCCTGCATATCAAAACCAGCTTCGTGTCTCCGTTCGTGCTGAGCTTGTCGAAGCACGAACAGCCACTTGCAGATGCTTCCTCATTTCGCGCTTCGACAGGCTCAGGGCGAACGGGTGGCTTTCATTCTGCAGGAATCAATAACAGGAGTCAGGCGGTGCTTCCTCGTCACCGGTGACCCCTCAGCCGGTTTGTCGGATATGGCCCCTCTTCGACAGACCGGCCGGAAGACTGAAATGAAAGGCATTTCCTGCGTCGGTTCGGTTGGAAATCCGAGGGGCCATTTTGGGAAGAGCAAAAAGCCGCCGGCCTGGTCCCTTGGGCGACCGGCGGGGGGGAAAGGGAAGAAATCTCTCTTCTACTCGGTTTCGAGCGGTTCTCCGTGGAAGTCTTTGGGCGCCCTGAATCCTTCTCCCGTAAAGCGGGGGATCGTGGCCCCGTCTATCAGGATCAGTTTCTCGCGTTGGCCTGGAAATCTGTATCACGTCCCCCGAATTCGAATTCCAGAATAAAATCTGTTACGCGGCGCTCGGTGGTTCAAGTATCCTTCCTAGGAAAGAACTTCGTCTCGTAACTTCAGGCTCAGCGCTTTGTATCATCTTGGGAGGGGGATACTATGACTTCCACCGTGTCTTTCGACCTCGAAAAAGAGATGACAACGAACATCGTCATTGGGGCTTCATGTATCGGTTTTGTCCTTCTTTTTTTCATTCTTGCCCTTTTCGCAAGGCATTTTGAGGGGTTCGCCCTCCTAATAGGGAATCTCGTGGCCCCGATTCCCGAGGGGAGCAAACTGTACTCGATTCTGCGGGTTCTCGGTTACTCGTACATCCCTCTGGCGGTCATGCTCTCCTATCTGTTCAAGTGTTTCCGAAAGGTTTCGCCCGATGCGTCACCGCTCCAGATTGCCCTTCATATTCGTGCCGAAACCGTGATCACCTGCGCTCTGTTCGAATCCATCGCTCTTTGCGGGTTCCTGTTGTTTTGCTGTTCCAGGTCATGGAGCGATTTTCCCGTGTTTGCCGGGATCTCCCTCCTGCTTCTGATCCTTGCATTTCCTATCCTTTTTCGAGCAGATTGACAGAAATTGAGTCAACAGAAAATGGCCTCTTCTTTTGATTGGGGGCTGGTTTGGTGAGGGACGAGTTATTTTGACACTTTTTCCGACTTTTGCAGAAATTGCAGGTTTTTTTCATGCATTTTGACACACTGAAAAAAACGAACACCCCCATGAATCGAACTTCTCTTGTTTCGTCGAAGTTCAACTTCATACTGGCAAGTTGAACATATTGGTTCAGCTTCGTTCAACTTCGTTACATGCCCACCCATGGCTGTATTCACTTGGATAAAGTCCCAGGAAGTGGTGTAAAAACGGCCCCGGGAAAATGACCGGGGCC